>NZ_JAFLWD010000021.1:0-68356 GCF_017316105.1 Candidatus Enterococcus ikei | reverse complement strand
TGTTTGGCGTTCTGGCACTTTGAATTGGTAATATTTTTTCTCACCAATTAATGAAATATTTCCAGAAGATGATTGATTCAACTGTAGCGGTATACTTTGTGCAAACATTGAATTGTTTTGTCTTAGTCTCGACGGTTCTAACGGAAGTGGCATATTCCTTAATTCAGACTTACTTTCTTTTTCAGTTGTCTTTTTATTTTCCGCTTTTGAATCATCTGTTTTCTTTTCAGTCACTGACTGTTCTTGCGTTACTTCGCTACTAGTTTCTGACGTCCAGCTTTCTTCCGATACCTCCCTTGTTGCCGATGTTTCACTTTCTTCCACAGATGAATCTAGAATAGATGTTTCTTCCGTTACTTGAGTAGCATCTTCCTTAGAATTCTCCGTCTGCTCTTCCTTTTCTTCATACAAATCCATCGTATTCGACAGATTTATTTTCGATATATCTGCTTGTAAAAACAATTGCTCTGTTTCACTCTCAGACATTTCAGGTGTTGAAAAATTATAAACGCTCTTCTCATCTTTCCCGATTATCTGCTGTTCAACTTCCAATAAAACTAAGGGCGCAGTATTCTTTGTCTCCCCTGGATAATCAGCTAGTTTTTTGACTACTTGTTCTGCTTCTAATGCATAACTTTCTGTCTTTGGTGTATAACGAATCAGTGTAGCTATTTTTTTTTGACTCAGCACTGGATAATAATGCTCTTCAGTCAGTCCCTCTTGTGTCACCGAAAATAACGCTATTGGTTCTTGAATCGTATAAGAATCTTTTTCTATTCCTGATTCCTCTACCAAATTTTCTACTTGTCTTCTGTCGCTATTCTTTTCTTCAGAAGCCTTAATCACATGCATTGTCTGATTTAACGATTGATTTTCTTCCATCGCTACCGCATAAATCGTCGATGAACCATATTGAAATAACATGATCCATACTAAAAATAACTGAACCCAACTCTTTTTCTTTCCCATTTTCCCATCTCCTTTTTCTTAAAAAAATTATTTCTATCTTAGTGTAAAAAAAGATATACGCTCGGTCAATGCAGGTAAAATATTCCTAATAAAATAACAAAACATACTTTAATTAACTGTAATCATTTATAATTAAAAATAGAATTAACAATGGAATTCTCTGAACCTATCAGTGTGAAATAGTCTTATCCGTAATTAAAAAATGTATTTATTCATTATTATTAAAAACAATAAGAAAACATTAAATTTACTTAGAATTCATATAAAAAACGAATGAACTTATTTCCAAACAGACAATGCTGGAAATAAATTCATTCGTTATTTTCTTTAAAACTCATCTTTCTAAATATCTAATGACACGTTTACTTCTTGCAGAGGAACATCGTAAAATCGATCTTCTCTTCTTCCTAAGAAATCTTTTCCTTGTTGCGGGAATAAAGCATACATCAACACATCTTCAGTTGATTTTGCATATTTTGCGATTTCTTGTTCGTACTGCGGAAGTTCCGGCGTCAATAAGTCAGCTGGTCTGACCGTAATCACTTCTTCTTCCCCAATGATCAATTTCGTCATTTCTTCTGAAATTGCCACAGGCGGTTTTCCATATAGACCTTTGACGTAATCTTTGATTTCTTTTGGTACCATTTTATAACGTTCTCCACTGATCACATTCATAACTGCTTGGGTTCCTACCATTTGAGATAGTGGTGTTACAAGCGGTGGATAGCCTAAATCAGCACGTACTTTCGGTACTTCTCTTAACACTTCTTCGTATTTATCTGCTAGTCCTTGCTCTGTCAGCTGACTCAATAAATTTGATAACATGCCCCCAGGTACTTTGTAGATCAATGTTTTCGGCTCTGTATCTTTTACTTTAGGATTCAACAAGCCTTCTTCTCTAAATTTATCCCGAATCGGATTAAAATAATCAGCAGCTTCTGCCACTTTTTTCATGTCTAAATGAGTATCATAACCTAAATTTTCTAACGCAAGCGCCATCGATTCTGTGGCTGGCTGACTCGTTCCTCCAGAAAAAGAAGAAATTGCCGTATCAATAATGTCCGCACCAGCTTCAATCGCTTTTAAATATGTCATTTCAGAAATCCCACTAGTTGCATGTGTATGAACTTCTAATGGTACTTGGATTTTATTCTTGATTTCCGTTACTAAACGATAGGCATCATCAGGTGTGAGAATTCCTGCCATATCTTTAATACAAATAGAATCGGCACCCATTTTTTCTAATTCTGTAGTCAAACCAACAAAATAATCGATCGTATGAAAATTACTCGTCGTATATGAAATCGCTGGCTGACAATGTCCTCCAAATTTCTTTGTTGCTTCAATTGAGGTTTGCAAGTTTCTTGTATCATTTAGCGCATCAAAAACACGAATAATATCAATGCCATTTTCGATTGATTTTTGCACAAAGGCTTCTACCACATCATCGGCATAATTTTTATAACCAAGTAAATTTTGACCTCGTAAAAGCATTTGTAATTTGGTATTTTTCACTGCTTTGCGAATGGTTCTTAAACGTTCCCAAGGATCTTCGTTCAAAAAACGAATACAGGCGTCAAACGTTGCTCCGCCCCACATTTCTAAGGCGTGATAACCTGCTTCATCCAAGGTTTGAATGATCGGTAGCATATCACTTGTCGGCATTCGTGTGGCGATTTGGCTTTGTTGTCCATCACGTAGCACGGTTTCGGTAAAAAGGATTTTTTTTGTCATTTCATCCTTCCTTTCTCAATAAGTTGACTGATTGCATCTTGCATTTCTTCTACACTATGACGTCTTTGTCTACCGCAGACTTTTGCTTCTTCTTCGCAGATAAAACAGGTTCTTGGCGTATGATTTAATTCCGTGCGGCTGATTGAATATAGCTGATGATCCTTTAAGGCAATCACATCTAAATCCATCAAGCGTCCATAATCATGAGTTTCTTCGATTTGAATCAGCTGTTTTTTCAATGCTTCAGGTGTTTCATTAAGGGCTAGATAATATTCAGAACCTGTTTTTAACTCTTGATATTTACGAGCGACTATTTTTTCAGGAGGAAAAAGAGAATTGATCTCTTTAATGACAGTTAAAAATGCGTGTCGTAGTTGCTCATTGGTCTTGATAGGTCCTGGAATATTCATCGTAGCGCTTAATAAAGCACATGTAGGATGCTTTTTTAAAAGTTCTTTCTGCATGTCCACTCGTTTTTCCCGAGCATTCAGCATGTCTAGTAAAGTAACTGTTTCTCCCTTTAAATAGGCTTTAGACATTTTTTACCACATCGATAATTGAACCATCACGATATTCAATCAATGCAACGATTTTATCACCATATTTGATCTCATCTGGTTTACTCACAATACTATATGCTTTTTCTTGTAGTTCTTTCATCGTCAACTGTGGAACATCCAATGCTTTAAAATGTTCGATTAAATCTTGGCGTTCTGGATTAATGGCTATACCGACTTCTGTCACCACAACATCAATACTGCTGCCTGGTGTTACGACTGTATTGACTTCTTCAACAATCGTTGGAATTCTCCCTCTGATCAATGGTGCGATCACCAAACTCATCTTGCACGCAGCACTAGTATCCGAATGTCCGCCGGATGCTCCACGAATAACTCCGTCTGATCCCGTAATAACGTTGACATTGAAATTCGTATCGATTTCAAGTGCGGAAAGGATTGCTGTATCTAATTGATTGATCACAGAACCCTTGCTTAATGGCGAAGCGTACATATTTGCATCAATTTCGTAGTGATTGTCATTTTTGCCTAATGAAACAGCAGATGGATGGTCAAAATCTTGGACATCGATGATTTTTTCGACTAGTCCTTCTTCCAATAATTCAACCATTGCGTTTGTGATACCACCTAAAGCAAAGCTTGCTGTGATACCATCTTTGATCATTGCTTCTTTCAAAAATCTAGAAACAGCTAAGGCTGCTCCACCAGTTCCTGTTTGGAAAGAGAAACCATTTTTATAATAAGGTGAATGCGTGATAACTTTAGTCGCATATTCTGCAATCAATAGCTCTTTCGGATTTTTTGTAAAACGCGTAGCGCCTTTCGCAATCCCATCAGGATCACCGATTGCATCAACTTCTACAACAAAGTCAACATCTGTTTGTGGAATGCTGATTGGTGTATTTGGATAAGGCATCAAACTATCCGTGATGATCACTACTTGATCTGCATATTTCGCATCGATCATCGCATAGCCTAACGAGCCGCAAGTTGCTTTGCCTTTAGTTCCATTTACATTTCCATATGCATCCGAACTTGGAGCACCAAGAAACGCTACATCAATATGAATATCTCCTGCAGCAATCGCTCTCGCACGTCCTCCATGAGAACGAATCACAACTGGATTTTCCATGATTCCTTCAGAAATAGCAGCGCCGACTTTATCACGTAACCCACTAGAAGTAATATTGGTCACCACACCATTTTTAATATGATCAATCAATGGTTCATGAACATTTGCGATTGAGCTAGGTGCAATCGATAAATTTTTGATTCCCATCGCTGCAATTTCGTTTAAAACCATATTCATAACAAAATCGCCTTCACGAAAATGATGATGGAAGGAAATCGTCATACCGTCCTTCAAACCTGTTTTTTCAATTGCTTCTCTTAAATTACCTAATAATTTTGTATCTCTTGGTCTAACTGGATTGATCGTGCGACTTGCTTCCTTGTATTCATTAATATTCGCTAGCTCACCTTTAAATAAACCGTATTGTTCAGCATAATTATCTGGAATTTCTTTGCCTACATTATTTTTCATTTTAGACTTCCTCCTCAGAAATTAATTTTGCTGCAATGGCTAAAGCAATCACTCGCTCTGCTCGTTCAACAATTGGTTTATCCACCATTTTTCCATTGACCGAAATCACGCCTGAACCTTTCGCTTCTGCTTCACGAATGCCCCAGATCACTTCCTTGGCGTTTTGGATTTCTTTTTCAGTCGGTTCATAGACACTATTTACTAATGGAATTTGCCGTGGGTTGATGACTGATTTACCATCAAAACCTAATTGTTTGATCAGCTCAACTTCTGCAAGAAATCCTTCCGTATTATCGACATCTGAATAGACGGTATCGATTGCCGCAATTCCAGCTGCTCTAGCTGAATGCAGAATAAAACTACGGGCAAAAAATAATTCTTGTCCATTTGGATAGCGATGTGTTTTCATATTTGTTACATAATCTTCAGCACCAAGCGCAATACCGATTAATCGGTCACTAGCTTGAGCGATTTCGCGAGCATTTAAAACACCTTCAGCTGATTCAATTGCTGCCATCATTTTAGTTGTACCAACAGTGATTTCATACTTTGTTTCCATTTCTGTGATTACCGCAGCCACATCAACAATATCTTGAGCTGTTTCTGTTTTAGGTAAACGAATGACATCAACCCCAGCTAAAACCATCGCTTCAACATCCTGACGGCCGACTGTGTCTAGTCCATTGATTCGTACAACAGTTTCCACACTCGAATAATCAAAGGTCCTCAAGGCATTATAAACAAGTAAACGGGCACTATCTTTTTCCTTTAAAGAAACCGCATCTTCTAAGTCAAACATCAACGAATCAGCACCATATAACGTCGCGTCTCTTAGCATTGAAGCATTCGCTCCAGGCACAAACATCATCGTTCTTCTTAAGCGTTCCATGTATTTAACACCTGCCAGTCTACATTTTCTTCGCCAGCAGCACGATAAACAGCTGCCACCGTTCGAGCTTGAATTGTACAATCCAATGCCCCTTTATCAATTGCCTGAATCTTCGCATCAGTAACAGACAACTTATTTAAGGTTTCTTGTATTTTTTCACGAATTTGACGTCCAAATTGCTTTTCAACACTGCTGTCCAGTTCAATAAGAATTCCTTGTCCACTGTTTTTTCCAATTGTAATCATAATATCGCTTGATTCAGTTGTACCAGCAGATGCGTTTTGTTTGATTTCCAAAATGTACACCTCATTACTTATTTTTTTGTTTCAATATTTCCTCAAAAGTTTTTGGTGGAACAAGAGGTTGGATCGCTGCATAATCTTCCTGTTCCATTAAACCCCGAACTCTAGTAGCACTGACAACTTCTTCACCAATTCGCTTTCTTGGTAAAATAACTAGCTTTAGCTCGGAACCAAAGGTCTTTTTCATCGCCTGATTGTAAATTTCAGTTACTTCTGAAAATGGCTCTTCTCCAACAAATCTAGTTGAAATTGACAGTGCAGATGCTATCTTTTCTTTAAATAAAGTAGCATCCAAAACAGCCTGAACTTGAGCAATACTAGCCTGCGCCTGATCCTTCAAAAAATAAGATGGAAAGGTCGCACTGGACACCATATATTCTCTTGTTGGTAAAACAACAACATTTGATAAATGACTGGTTCCTTCTTTTACCAGTTCAAAACGTGTCGTTGCATCAAAGAGCGAGCGATCCTCAGATAAAACAAAAATATAAACTGTTTCTGCACATTTCGCAGCTTCTGTAACCAAATATAAATGACCATTCGTAAATGGATTTGCATTCATTACAATTGCTGCATTGTGCTTTGTCATTCGTTCATGCTTTTTAAGTTCCACTAGATAGTCTTCAAAATCAGGAAAACCCTGCTCCATAAAAACCAGTTCAGCTGTTACCGCAATTTCAGTAAAACCTAAAGAGCGAAACAACTTACTAGTTTTTGGTTTTGTATATAAAAAATAATGCTGATAGCCTATTTCCTGTAATCTTTCTCGTAAAGATTGAATAATTTGAGAAAGCAGATTTTCATTTTGATAGGAAGAATCAATGGCAATACATTTTAAAATGTTTCGAAAAATCGATCCTGTTCCAATCAGTTTTTCCTGATCATAGATACCAATCGTATAGTCTAACTGGTCATCTGGTATAAGATCGGCGTTAATCAAAAAATCTGACCACTGCTGTTTTGCTGCAAAATCTCGATCAAGCCAAATTCTTCTGACGTTCATTGTTTAACACATCCATCCTAGCTTTTCGGTGGGAATAATTTATTTAACATAAACGACGCAAAGTAAATCACGAAAATGACAACAAACACGCCACCCCAACCAAAAACCAATAGTTCTAATGATTTTAATAAATCAGCTGACATAAACAAGCTCCTTTCTCTTTCTTCTATCAAATGCTACGCAAGTAATGCTAATAATAAGCCGCCCGCAATAACTGAGGCAATCTGTCCAGATACATTTGCACCTGCAGCATGCATTAAAATAAAGTTCTGTGGATCTTCGTCTGTTGCCATTTTTTGAATCACTCGACTAGACATTGGGAATGCTGAAATTCCTGCTGCACCGATCATCGGATTGATTTTTTCTTTTCTAAACAGATTCAATAATTTGGCAAATAAGACACCACCAACTGAATCCATTACAAAAGCAACTAACCCCAAACCAATAACCATTAACGTATCAATTTGTAAAAATTCTTCGTATTGCATTTTTACTGAAATTGCCAATCCTAGTACAATACTGATGATGTTTACTAACTCATTTTGCGCTGTCACAGATAAACGATCCAAGACACCACACTCACGCAGTAAGTTCCCAAACATTAAGAACCCAACGAGTGGAAGGGAAACTGGTGCTACCAAGCCAGCTACAACTGTAATTACGACAGGGAATAAAATTTTCGCTGTTTGTGATACTTCGCCAGCACGATAAGTCATGCGGATTTTACGCTCTTTTTTCGTTGTAACAGCTTTGATTGCCACTGGTTGAATAATCGGAACCAAGGCCATATAAGAATAAGCTGCCACCATAATCGCACCCATATATTTCGAATTCAACGTGTTCGCAACGAAGATAGACGTTGGACCATCTGCTGCTCCGATAATCCCGATAGACGCCGCATCATTTAAATCAAAGCCTAATAAAACGGCCGCAATAATTGTAAAGAAGATCCCAAATTGCGCGGCTGCACCGAACAATAATAAAAATGGATTTTGTAATAATGGCCCGAAATCGATCATAGCGCCAATTCCGATAAATAGTAATAATGGAAATAGCTCTGTTGAAATTCCTATATCAAACAACACTTGAAAAGGACCAGCTTCTCCGCCAGCACTTAGTACACCAGAATTAGGAAAATTGACTAATATCGTTCCTAATCCCATTGGAACAAGTAAGGTAGGTTCGTACTCTTTTTTGATTCCCAAATACATCAGGATGCCTCCGATGACCATCATTACAATACGTCCCGGCTCTTGCCCCATTCCTACTACGCCTTCAATTAATGTTTCCACAAACGTCACTTCCTCTTTTTAAATTAAACTACTTTTTTCTATTTAATTGATTGTAATTAACGGTTCTCCTGGATTGACCATATCACCTTGTTGGACATGAATCCCTGTGACCGTGCCAGATTTACCAGCTACGATTTCATTTTCCATCTTCATAGCTTCAAGAATCATCAATGGTTGATTTTCTTGTACAGTATCACCAACATTTACTAAAATCTTCAAGATTGTTCCAGGCATAGGTGATGGCATTGCATCGTTTCCAGCTGGCGTACTTTTTTCAGGAGCTGCTTGCTCGACTGGTGTCGGTGTTGGTGCTGCTTCAACTGCAGGCGCTGTCGGTGCTGCTGGTGTTGCAACTGGTGCTTGCGGTACCCCACCAATTTCTTCCATTTCTACTAAATACTCTTTTCCATCAATTGAAATTTTGAACTTACGTAACATTTTTCTTCCTCCTAAAATTTAAAGTGTAATGGGCTGTCCGGGCTCGACTGAAAAATAGGAAATTATGACTGAGGTGCTTTTTTCCTCTTTCATAATTTATCTTTTTTCCAACAAACTGACCGAAGCTATCAAGTAATCCAAAAGCTAAGTCGTTCTTTTCTCCTTGATTGACCGAATGACAAACTGACTTTCTGTGTGATCAGCCGATGCAATACTAGTAGCGATCACAGAAACTAATTGTGCTTCTGGATTTCTTTTTGAAATGCGTTTAATAACAAATTCACTTTCTGGTTGATCTCCAGCAGCAATTGCTGTTGCAATCAGCGAAACAAGTTGATACTCTTTGCTTTCTGCTGGAATGTACCCAACAACTTCCTGCCATTCATTCTGTTCTTCTATAGTAGGAGAAAGTGGTGCTTCATTCGTTTTTATTTCTGTTTTTTCTTTATTAAACAGCCGTTCAAATAGACCCATGAACTCACATCCTTTCTGTTTATGAATTCATTATAGGTAAAAACGATTACAATAAAATGAAATCATCAAGCTTAAATTGTTCTTTCGCTGTTTCTCTTTGTCCCAAAACTTCTAAACCGTTAAAAAACATTGATATATCAACGTTTACAAGCATTTAAGGTTTTATTAATATCTTATTAATATCTCTTTAAGAAACCGCTCTCATTCATGTTTTTTGGTGTTCTTTTTCTATTTATCATCTATTTATCTAAACTTTATTAGATTAAACTTAGCCTTGTTAAACGAAACAAGAAAGGGCTTTCTAATTTTACCTTACTGTTATTTTTCTATAGACCCAACACCACAAAGAGACGCCCGATTGTTTCGGAAAACGAATTCAGTGTTGAAGGAGAGAAAAAAATGTTATTAACTGTTTTGTCTTATGTGATGATCGTCGTCTTCATGTTTGTCATCATGAAAAAGAAAATGTCACCGTTTACAGCTTTAGTTTTGATTCCACTGATTTTTGCCCTGGTCGCAATGTTTGCCGGTGTTTCTAAGAAAGGCTCTATCGGAGACTTTGTGATGGAAGGAATCAAAACAACATCCACCACTGGTATCATGTTATTGTTTGCCATTCTTTATTTTTCAATTATGTTGGATGCGGGACTATTTGACCCAATCACTAAAAAAATGATTCACATCGCAAAAGGCGATCCGATGAAAGTCTTGATCGCTACAGCTGTTGTTGCAGCAGCCGTTTCTCTTAACGGAGATGGTACAACAACAACCTTGATTTGCTGTTCTGCTTTTATTCCTATTTATAAAAAATTGGATATGAAATTAATGAACTTAGCGGTTATTGTTATTTTGCAAAACACGATCATGAACTTACTTCCTTGGGGTGGACCGACTGCTCGTGCGATGAGTGTGTTGAATGTTGGGGCTGAAATTTTAGCTTATCTAATTCCTGGAATGATCATTGCCTTGCTTTATGTCATTTTCATCGTTGCACCTTCGATGGGTAGAAAAGAACGTGCTCGTCTTGGAATCAAACAACTGACAGACGAAGAAATCGATGCCATGACAACTGTTACAGATGAAGAAACTTTAGCAATTCGTCGACCTAAAATTTGGTTATTCAATGCTATTTTAACGATTTCATTGATTGCGTTACTAGTAACCGACTCATTTGTTGGGCTTGGCTTACCACCATTGTTCTTATTCTTAACAGGTACAGTTATTGCCTTGATGGTCAATTACCCTGTTTTAAAAGATCAATCTAAACGAATTGGTGCCAATGGCGGCGATGCGGTGCAAGTGGTTATCTTAGTTTTTGCGGCAGGTGTCTTTATGGGACTTTTCCAAGGAACTGGTATGGCAGATGCATTAGCTCAAAGTTTCACAAAAATCATTCCGAATCAATTGGCTGGTTTTTGGGGCTTAGTTATTGCGTTGATTTCCGCTCCTGGTACCTTCTTTATTTCAAATGATGGTTTTTACTTTGGTGTGTTACCTGTTTTAGCCGAAGCTGGACGTGCTTACGGCTTTACCGATATGCAAATGGCATTAGCTTCATTGATGGGACAAGCATTCCACTTGTTAAGTCCATTAGTTGCCTTCATTTATCTATTACTTCGTTTAACAGGTCTAGATATGGGGCAATGGCAGAAAGAATCAGCGAAATGGGCGTTAGGAATCTTTATTATCTTTGTTGTAACAATCGTCCTAACTGGTCATATGCCGCTGTATATTCCACAATAAAACTTAATCCTTGAAGAGGTTGGGACGGAAGTGTTTATTTCCGAAGGTGTTGCTTCTGTTCCCACCGTTTATTCAAATTTTAAGTGAGTGAGACGTGACTCAGAGAGTTTTATCCCACTCACTTCTATTTAAAAAGAAGATTTTCTTATATTTTTTAGCCTATTCTTAGCAATAGTCAATAGAAATATTCAGTAATTTTTCCTACTATTTAATTAGCAGAGGAGTGATCCGATGAGCACAGTATCAGAAGCAGTTGGAAAAAATTTGGATCTAAGCGTAAATGAACCATTAAAGGAACTTGTTTATAAAGCCTTTCGAAAAACAATCATTCTTGGTGAAATTCCAGCGGGACAACGAATCAATGAAAAAGAATTTTCTGAGATAATGAATATCAGCCGTACGCCGATTCGCTATGCTTTACAAAAACTAGTTGAAGAAGGCTTAGTTGATCATGTACCAGGAGTTGGAATTATCGTAAGAGGGATTTCACTTAACGATGCAAATGAAATCTACGCTATTAGAAAATCGCTGGATGTCTTAGCAACAATCACAGCGATGAAAGAAATGTCTTCTGAAGATTTTGAAGAGCTAAAGATACTTTTAGAAGAAACCGAAAAGCTGAATGAACAAAATGAAATCGATCAAGTGCTACAAAAATTTTCCGATTTTAATGAGTTGATCTATGAAAAAAGCAAGATGTTGCGTTTAAAATCAATCGTCATGAAATTACGTGAGTACCTAGTTTACTTCCGCGATATTTCTATACGATCTAAAGATCGCCGAGATAAAGCGTTACATGAACATTGGCTGATTTATAAATGCATGGTGAATCAAGAAGAAGAGCAATTAGAGCTATTGATTACAGAACACCTAGATTATTCGCAAACATTTATCATTAAAGAAATGGAAAAACATTTAAATGAAACAGCTAAATAAACAACCCATTCCACAAGAAATTGGTGCATTTGCTTTACAAGCTTTATTATATGAAGCTGCTCTTTACCCTAAACCTGGTTTGGTCGATCCTGTAAGTTGCGGCGCACATGTAGACATGAATTATTTTACTTTTATTGATAGCAGTGCCGCTCTTGCTCCTTTTTTTACTGAATATGTATCTTTGGGTTTAGCTCATGACGGAACTCCATTTGACTTGTTTAAAAAGGTTCGTTTATTAGGACAACATGCTGAAACAGCAATGCTAAACAAAACCAATGGCATCAATACTCATAAAGGCGCAAATTTTTCTTTTGCTTTGTTATTGAGTGCCACAGGAAAAATCATTCAGGAGAAAAAACGAGTTATCCCCTTTTCAAAAAAAGATACCTCTGAGGTTTTTGACTATGTAAAACAAATGACAAATGGTTTGCTTGCAAAAGATTTTGCTGATCTCTCTCAAAAACCCCAGTTAAGTTATGGCGAGCAGCTTTATTTAAAACATGGCATCCTTGGTATTAGAGGTGAAGCAGAAGCAGGCTATCCTGCGCTTAAAAATACTGCCCTACCATTTTTAAGAAAAAACTGCGAAAATGAACAGCGCACTACCTTTTTATTATTACTGTTGCATTTAATGGCTACGATCGAAGATTCTAACTTGATCAAACGCGGCGGCATCCAAGCTTGGCACAGTGTCAAACAGCAAGCAGCTGAGCTATTACAGGATTTTTCTGCAAACTTTTCCGAAGAAAGACTGGAAAAGGAATTAGTGTTTTTTGACCAAGTACTAATTGAAAAAAATCTCAGTCCTGGCGGATCAGCTGATTTATTAGCATTAAGTTTCTTTTTTGGGCGATTGGAAGGTCTATTTTGAGGTGTTACATAGTTAGTAATACAAAAATAGGGCTGAGATATAACTCTTCACGTTATATCTCAGCCCTTTAAAATATAGTCTTCTTCACTATTCAATACTCGTTCCAGCCTCTTTGCCTTCTGGATTAAATAGATATCCGATCCCCCAAACTGTCTGTAAATATTTTGGTTTTTTAGGGTCATCTTCGATTTTATTTCTTAGATAATTAATATATACAGTGATCAGATTTTTATCCATATCTCCGTCACTCCAGACACTAGCATAAATCTGTTCTTTGCTAAATACTTGATACGGATTCTCCATGAAAAATAAGATCATCATGATTTCTTTAGAGGTCATATTTACAATTTCACCATTTTTACTAAATTGATATTGGTTTTTATCAAACGAAAAAACACCCTCTCTCAGCATTGTTTCTTCACGTTTTTGACTTAGTGTGAGCAATTGCTCTGTTCGATTCAAGGTACTGATGACTTGTGCTCGTAAAACATTCGGCGCAAATGGTTTCGAAAGATACACGTCTCCCCCTGATTCTAGACCACTGATAATATCTTGCTCGCTTTTTTTCCCACTGACAAATATAATCGGTGTCAAAGGTTGCCGTTCCCGAATTAATTGAGCCAAATGATAGCCGTCATTTTCATGTTCCAAGCTCACATCTAATAAAAACAATTGAAACGTCACTCGGTTCATGATATCTATTGTTTTTTCGATCGTATCACTCTGGTACACCAACAATCCCGTTGACTGAAGCGACTTCCAAATCAATCGGCGAATTGCAGGATCATCATCTACCACTAAAATTTTTTCGTTTCGCAACATGCACACCTCATTATTCTTTATACATTATCTATACAATAGCGGAATTATCTTTAAATTTCAACATGAACTTGTTATGATATGAACAGACTTTTAAAAGGAGCTAGACCAATGAAACGAACGACTAGAATTGTGAACATCATGATCGCTGCAATGATTATTTTTATTGTTGTATCCGTTTTCTTTGCGATCCGTGGTTTTTCCGTCATTCGCAAAACCACAACTGCTAGCGGACAAGACTTCTTATTGCAGTCAACAGAGTATGTGGGGAAAGTGATTCAGCTTTCTATGAAAAATCGACACCAAGCGTTAAACTACTTGGCTATAGACGGGAATTTAAAAAATAGTGATGATCCAGCTACTTATTTAAAAACCAGCTATTCTTCACTCAATACGTTTTTTGACTCGCTTAACAATGAAGCAAATGCGCTTTTTTATGTAGAACCAGACGGTACTCCTTTGTACGCCTTTCATTGGGACTCGGAAAAAAAACAGGTATCAATTGCTGATACTCAAACTATTCGTCCATTCATTAGCCATGATTTATCCTTAAAACAACTACTTGACAAGCCAACCGCTCAAAATGGTGATTCTTATTTTATCGATAAAAAAGCCTATATCAATTTTTATCAAGAAATCAGAACAGCATCTGGTGCTATCGATGGTTACTTGATTTTACCGTTAAATTTAGAAGCTTTCTATAAAAATTTTCTACAAGATTTTGAATTAGACTACAAGGGCTATCCTATGATTAAAGATCGCTCGATGACGGTTGTTATGCACCCTGTAAAGCAGCAAGTAGGCTTAGATATCATCAACGACCGTGAAAAGCTCTATCCAGATTTTGATTATTCTGATTTAAAACGATTAGAAAAATACCAGTTAACCCATTCCTCTGGAAAATTAACTTATAAATCCTACTGGTGGGATGAAGATACGCCCTCAGAAGTAGTAAAAATCAGTGCATTTGAATGGATCGATGTTGGCTTAGCACGTTGGGTTGTTGCTCTTAATGCAGATTATAACGAACGAAACGATGATATCATCAACTTCGTCATTGTTTTATCTTTCCTTTTAGTTTTACTGTTACTATTGCTTATCATCTGTTCGCTATTTATTCATAATTTTAGAAAAAAAGAAACGATTGAAGAAGAAAATCGCCGCTTGATCGAAAAGCAAAAGCAACAAAAAATGCAACATCAACTAGAATTAGAACTTTACCAACGAAATAAAATGGAAACAGTCGGTTTACTCACAACTTCGATCGTCCATGATATGAACAATTTCTTAACACCGATTATCGGTAATACACAGTTACTTCTGGAAGAATACACAGATAATCCTGTATTAGAAGCAGATTTAGAAGAAATTTTACATTCTGCCCAAAAAGGAAAACAGCTCTCATCGAATGTACTACGTTTTTCTAAAACCCAAAAAAGTATTCAAGAATGGATGGATATTTCGGCTGCTATCGGAGTGGCAACACATTTGATTGGAGAAATTATTCCTAGAAAAGTCCAACTCTCCCTCTCCATCCAAGAAAATTTAGGCACAACCAAATTGGAAGAAATCGATTTACAGAATTTAATCTATAATTTGATCACTAATGCCTATCAAGCAACAAAAGACAACGCAGACAAACAACAAAAAATTCGAATAACTGTTGCGCCTGCATCAAAAGAACTAACAGATTTGCTTAAAAAAGACAGTCACCGAATGAATCAGGCTGAAGGTTTTGTGACATTGGAGATTTCTGATAATGGTCCAGGAATTCCTGATGAATTAAAAGAAAAAATTTTTGAACCCTTCTTTACCACAAAAACTGCAGATGAAGGTACGGGTCTTGGTTTGTTCGCAGTTGCCTCGATCGTTGCCAAATACGAATGGCATTTGTCATTAGTTTCTGAAAAAGGACAAGGGACAAGTTTTTTCATCACTTTTCCAGTTTGTTCTTTAAAATAATCAGCTTAAGATGAGAGTGTGAGATTGAGATAGAAGTGCTTAATCTCGATAAATAAGCAGGATTGCTTCTGCTCCCACCGTTTATCCGGATTCCACGTGAGTGGTATATGACTCGTAGAGTTATATGACAGCCTCGTTCTCGTTTATTTTTATCCAGTAATAAATAGATCCTATTTATCAGGCTTTATAGTACTTTTTTCTCTCATTTTTCGTTATACTGATAAAGAAATCATTTTTGAAGGAGTTCTATTATGGGCAGTTATTTTAGTATTATTATTGGCATTATTTATCTAGTTGGCATATTTTTAATTCCAAAGTGGCGCAAAAAAAAAGAAGCTCAAGATTGGAAATTCTATGAATTACTTTGGTTTTCACTCTGTTTTATCTTTTATGTTATTTATTTGGAAGTCCAACTTCACACTTATTACTTTTTGATTCCGTCAAGCTTTTTGCTACTTTTTCTTTTCAGTTATTTTAAGGAAAAACGTAGGTTAGTAAACGGGTTATTATTCAACTTATTTCTAGTTGTTGGTATGACTTATTTGGCTTCTTTACTTGTTAGAACCTATAATCCACTATTGATCTTTTTGGCAGGAATCACACTTGTTGTCGTACTTCTGCTTATATTGATTGGACTTTATGCTTTACTTGTTTTCTTGTATTGGAATGCGATTGTTGTGATGCGTAAAGAAGGTCATTCTTTAGCAAACTTATTGACGTTACTTTTAGCAATTGGTTTAACGGTCTTTCTGATTTTCAATCATTATTCAACAAAAATTTTACCAGAGTGGGCTTCTTTATTATTTGGGATTTTACCGGTATCTATGTTATATTTTTCTATCGTTTTCTATAATTTTTTAACGATTTCAGTCATTTATCAATTCAATCAGCCTAAATATAATCAAGATTTCATCATCGTTTTAGGTTCAGGTTTGATTGATGGGAAAACAGTACCGCCACTTTTAGGAAAACGAATTGAAAAAGCGATTCAATTTTACAAAGCTCAGTCCCAAGCTACCTTAAGTCCACCTAAAATTCTTATGTCTGGCGGTAAAGGCGATGATGAACATATCGCTGAAGCTCTTGCAATGAAAAATTACGCACTTGAAAAAGGAATTCCAGAAGAAGATATTTTAGTTGAAACAAATTCAACAAACACTTTAGAGAACATGAAATTTTCTAAAGAAATCATGGAAACAACTTTTGGTGGAACAGACTTTCATGCAATCTTCACTACCAATAATTTCCATCTGTTTCGTGCAGGTCTTTTTGCGAAAATGGCCAATCTTAAGGCAGAAGGAATTGGGGCAAAAACAGCCTTTTACTTTCTGCCAAATGCGTTTTTAAGAGAGTTTGTTGCAATCGTAATGATGCACAAACGTCGCCACTTGATCATGTGCGGCCTAATCACTTTGATGATGATCTTCTTAGCATTAATTCAATACTTTGTAGTCTCACCTCACTAAAATTAAAACAACGAGGATGTGACACAAGCCGTTTAGGTTCGAGCAATTGAACTAAAAACCGCATGTTGCGTTTTATGCAATGTGCGGTTTTTAGTAAATTGTCGAAGATCCTAACTTTTTCACACCATATATCCAAATTTTTGGTGACGTTCTTTTCTTTAATGAAACTGGACATTGCGAATCTCGTCATAGCCAATTTTATGTCCATCCACATAAATCCCTAACTCATCATGTCCTTGAAGCATTCCGATAATATCTGCTCCATAATTCCCTTCACAATCCAATTCTTCTTTTTGAATAATCACCTCAGACTGACGTTGAAAAGCCAGCGCTAAGACTTCATCGATTTCTGCCCAGCTCATTTGTATTTTCTTTTTAGCTGGTTGTATTTTTTTCTCTTGTTCAATAATTGCAGTATGTTCAGATAAATAAAAGCCTGCCCATTTTTTCATTTTTCGATCTTGATACTGTTCAAAATAATAATCTCGTTCTTTACTCATTGTAAGCCCTCCATTCCCCCTGCGTGTCCGCCAACTAATGATGCTCTAGAAATTGCTGTACCACCAGCTGAAACTGAACTTGCATGGACCAAAGAAACATAGCCAAAACGCTGGCGAATTTCATCAATTAGCTGGTCTAATTTTAGTTCCTTCATTTGTTCATCTGGTTCATGAAATAAATCCAATTGTACATAAGTATTGTAATTTAATTTGGAATAAGTAATTCCAATATGTCGTACTTCTTCTCCGTGCCAATGCTGCCTAAAAATTGTCAAACAGTATTCGATCAATAACTTGCTGCTATTAGTTAATGGCACCTTCATTTGTCTTGAAAAGCCTGATCCACCCGACTTACCCGCTTTGGAAAATCCCACAGACAAATGAACGCATTCCGTCTGACAATGTGCTTTTCTAAGGCGCGCTGCCACTTGTTCTGCCATTTCTCTAATCACAACTTCGATCTCATCTTGCCTCAGGTAATCCCGCATCAATATCTGAGAATTGTTATAGGAACGTTCTTCAGGTATATATTTTTCAGATAATCGGCTACGGTCGATGCCATGTGCATGAGCGTATAATTGTTCACCAATGATTCCTAAATTTCTTTTGAGGCTGTTTAGATCTGCATGAGCTAGATCATATACAGAACGAATTCCTAGATTGTTTAAACGTTTGGCTAATCGATGACCGATTCCCCACATATCTGTCATCGATTCAATTGCCCAGACTTTTTCAGAAACATCTTCATAATGCCACTCAGCTAACCGCTCTTCATTGTGTTTCGCTTCGATATCCATTGCTAATTTGGCCAATAAGGGATTATCGCCAATTCCGATCGTAATCGCTAGCCCCGTCTCTTTTTTGATTCTTTGCTGGATGGCTTTAGCTAATTCTCTGGGTGTTTGTCCGAACAATCTCCAACTAGCTGTTACATCTAAAAAAGATTCATCGATAGAATAAATATGTAAATCTTCTTCTGCAACATATTCTTTATAAATTGCATTTATCTTCATATTTTCTTTGATATATTCATTCATCCGAGGCGGCACGATCATTAATTCTGGATGATTAGGCACATCATATTTTCGTGTAACATTGGTGATCCCTAGCACTTCTTTTGCTTTTGGAGAAGATGCCAGAACAAGACCACCAGTATTTTCAGCATGACTCATCACAACCAGCATTTTTTCAAGTGGGTCATATCCTCTAGCAACACATTCGACTGATGCATAAAAGGATTTTACGTCAATACAAAAAAGCACTCTTCTAGGTTCTTTTTCATAATCAAAAATCATAGCTATCCTCTCCTTATTCTATTCCATAACCAATTATACGAACGTACGTTCTTTTTGTAAAGGGGAACAACTTTTTAAATTTTCAGAGTAGATAAAGTAAAAAAATAAATGTTTTTTCTTAATATTTATTACTATAAATCTATTAATAAAGTAGTAAGAGCTATTCTAGCTTTCCAGAATCCATTTTTTTCAACATTTCTAAGAACTTGACTATCAAAAAACAGAAAAAAGGATTATAGTTATCTCATAAGAATTTTTGTGGTTGAAAAATAGTCTTGTTCTAGAAAGCAAACTTATTTTTAAGTAGTTTGAAATTTGACCTAAAAAACTTAGACAATTATCTGTTAGGAGTGATGTGTGTGACACTGTATCAAAAATTTCTCCAGAATGAACGCCTAAGACGTTTTTTTGTTTTAGCTGTTATTATTTTAGTTTTATATCTTGCTAGAAGTATGATCACAATGATTTTATTAACATTTATTTTCACTTTTTTAGCGCTTCATTTCGTGAAATTTGTTCAGCAATTTCTTAAAATCCCAACGTTCATACTAGTTTTGGTTACGTATTCTTTGATTGTTTTCTTTGTCTATCTAGCCATTACAAAATACGTTCCAGTGCTGATTCATCAGTCTGTGCAAATGTATAATTCTGTTGTTCATTTTTATCAAAATCCAACAGATGATCATAACCAATTATTAACGATCATCAATGACTATATCGAAAAATCAAACTTGATGACACAAATTCAAAATGGTGCAAGTATGATTTTACGTTATATTCAAGACCTTGGTTCCCTCGGGCTTTCTTTTGTTCTTTCATTCATTTTAAGTTTCTTCTTTATGATTGAGAAAAAGCAAATGGCTGAGTTTTCTAAGTTATTTTTAAAGAGTGATTTTGACTGGTTCTTTCAAGATATTTACTTTTTTGCAGATAAGTTTGTGAATACCTTTGGTGTCGTCATGGAAGCTCAATTTTTTATTGCTGTCGTTAATACAGGGATCACAACGATTTGTTTGGCTTTGATTGGGTTTCATCAGCTACCGAGTCTAGCAATTATGATTTTTATTTTAAGCTTGATTCCAGTTGCTGGAGTGATTATTTCTTGTATTCCATTAACTTTTATTGCCTACTCTCAAGGTGGGATCAATGATGTGATCTATATTTTAGTCGTGATTATTGTTGTTCATCTCTTTGAATCTTATGTATTGAATCCTAAATTTATGTCCAGTAAAACAGACCTGCCTATTTTTTATACCTTTGTTATTTTATTGATCAGTGAAAGATTATTCGGTGTTTGGGGATTGATCGTTGGGATTCCAATTTTCACTTTCTTTTTAGATATATTAAAAGTCAAACCAATTCAACCCTTAAAAAAACTACCTACAATCAAAATGAAAAAGTAAAGCTGTGACAAAAGTCGTTTAGACTTAATCAATTAGACTAAAAAACCGCACAATGCATACAACGCATTGTGCGGTTTTTAGGAAATTGCCGATGAACTTGGCTTTTTCATATTTTTTTGTGGCTTTGGCTATTTTTGTATTTGGAAAATCAGTCAGACAGCAAAGACTAATTGATTTCGGACCAAATAACTATGTCTTAACAGCAGCCTGTTCCGACAAACCTAATACACGGCCATATATAAGGAATATTACTCAATTCCTCTGCTTTCTTTAAAGCTAAAAACTAGCGCTTTTCTAATCCAAGAAAAAACTAGCTGAACCACCTTTTACACCCTTTTTTTATTTTCCTCATTTACTGCAAGTTAAACTCTTTTGTCAGCTTCACTTTATCGCTGAATAGTTTCGTTGCTTCAACAGATACTGGTGTTGTCATGTCTGCTAATTTGTACGGTACTTTTAAATTCAACGTTGCTCCTGGCTGGATTTCAGTCATTGAATCTACATACCCTTCTTCTCCCATAATTGCTGAATCTAATGCAATGCCATTTTGAAAAGCTTTAGTTGTAATCGACGTTAAAAACATTGCATTTTTATCACTATTATTAGTAAATTCATAAGAAATGACCCCAACATCTGCTCCATTATAATCTTTCGCAAATGTCATTTCCTTGATCACAACATGATAATCGCCTAAATCACCCGCATCAGTCACATCAGGTGTAGCTTCTGATTCTTGGCTTTTTACAACATCACTTGCCGGTGCTTCTTTTTTAGATTTTACTTCGTCTTTAGAATCAGATCCTAGATTTACTAGAACACCACCTACTACTAAAATACCGACTCCGATCAAAACAATTTTCTTCACGTTCATTTTTTTGTCTCCTTTGTTATTTAGTCCGTTGATACACCTTGATATTACCTAATAAACAAAAAAGAATCTTATGCATTTTGCATAATTCGATAACAAAAAAACTCATTCTGTGAAACGAATCATAAACATCCGTGACAGAACAAGTCTACTTTATTAGTTGAAACTTCTGTATATAAACGAATTAAGCTCTAAACCAACTTTCGTAATCAAAAACCAAAATAAAAATAATAATCCATAACCTATAAAGCGATAAATTTTATTTTCAGAATAGAATAAAGGCAACTTTCTTTGATAATCTAAAAAATTGGTAAATAAGACGAGCGGCAACCAAAACATAAAAAGATAGTCGATAAATTTCAGGATTTTCAGACTTCCTGTTGGCTCATCCCATACATTTCCTATTGTCCCGATCAATAAAAGAATATACCAAGACAATGCAATCGCTCGCTTCCACAATGTTTCCGTTCGAAAACCTGGAATATACTTTCTAAAAAAGCTAGCAATCCTTTCTTTCCAATGACTGCCTGTGATAGCAAGCTGTCTCATATATTTATTTGTCACCCAAATAGTTGTAATGGGTCTAGTATTCGTATACATTCTTATTGGGCTATTTTTTGAAGCAACAGTCCGAGACTTCGCTTGTTTTTTAGCATTTATTTGTTTTGACCGTTGTTCTCTAAGTGCCAAATGCATTTCTAGAGCGGATTGATAACGTTCTGCCGGCTCTAGTTTGGTTGCTTTTCGAATAACCGCTCTTAAGGTCCGGTCTTCTGTTAACTGTTTTTTGGGATACTCTTTTACTGAACAAATATTCATTACAACACCCAGAGAATACAAGTCACTTCGTTCATCTGACTCAGCAAAACCAAATTGTTCAGGTGAAGCAAATCCAACTGTCCCTAGCTGAACAGTGTCGCTTTCTTTTTCCCCATCAAAAACCCGAACCGCATCAAAATCGATTAGCTTTACAACACCATCATTAGTCAACATAATATTTCCCGGTTTAATATCTCTATGAACCAAGCCTTTATTATGCAATGCCCCTAAAGCTTCTAAAACAGACATTGCTATAGTTAAAATTTGCTCTGTTTCTAAAATTTCAGAAGTCTGAATCACTTCGCTCAATGTTCTTCCGTGAATAAACTCTTCATACAACCATAGTTTTCCGTCTTGAACAATAAGATCTTGAATTTGTGGTAAATGAGCATGTTTGATTTTTTTGAGCGTGACTAAATGCTCTTCTAAATATAATGGATAGCATTTTCTTACAAAAAATTTTTTGGTATTAATTTCCCGAACAAGAATCGGTCCATTTATTTTATCCGTTAAAGGCTCAATTTCTTTATATAACAGAGCCTTCTCACTATTGATCTTTTCCATGATTACACTCCATTGATTTCATTTACTTTTCAATTATAGCAAATAAAGTATTGTAATAGGGACTATCTTTGTTAAAATCGATGTATAATAGATATAATAATTTAAATTAGGGGATAAGTATGATGCAAGAAAAAGATACAGACAAGCTATTGCACTCGCTTAAACAAGCAGATAATTTTCAAACGATTTTTTCCGAAACTCGTCAATATGTCATTGATCAAACATTGAAAAATTATTTAGCTTATTGGTTAAATGATAAACAGCTTTCAAAAAGTAGCGTGTTAAAAAAAGCTGGTATAGCAGAAGCCACAGGCTACCAATACTTCGATGGTAAACGAAATCCTTCCAGAGAGAAAGTCATAGCTTTAAGCATTGGTTTAGAGCTAACCTTAGAAGAAACGAATGAACTGATGAAAAAAACAGGTTATGCTCAACTTTATCCGAAACATCCCTGGGATGCGGTAGTTATTTATGGTATCTCCCACAAATTACCTATTCCAGAAATTGATGATTATTTATATAGCGAAGGTCTCAAAACATTCGGTGAATAAATGAAATTCATAAAAAAATACAACCTATCCCAGTAAGAATAGCGTTGTATTTTTGTTTTATTATTTTTTTGCTTGTTTTTTACTAATAATCGTAACTAAAAATGACAATAGCGGTAAGATATAACAGAAAACCGCATATGGCAAATAACTTGTTGTAGCAATTCCTAAAGTTCCTGAGATAAAGACACCGCTCACGCCCCAAGGAATCAGAGGATTCACAACCGAACCAGCATCATTTAATCCTCTAGACAACAATGTTAGGGGAACTTCTTTTTCTTTAAATTTATTAATAAATGATTTTCCTGGTAAGATGATCGACAAATACTGTTCACCGATTAGAACATTGATTCCAATCGAGCTCATCATTGTGATAAAAATCAGTTTTTGACGCGAATTAATTGCTGTCTCAAAGCGTTGCAACAAGCAGTCGATAATTTCCATTTTCACTAATAACCCACCTAAGGCTAAAGCCAAAATAATCAAGGATACCGACCACATCATACTTTGAATACCACCTCTAGAAAGCAGTTCATCCACTTGTGTGTTACCTGTATGAGAAACAAAACCATTTTGAATCATATCTGCCGTCTCCATAAATGAAAAGTGCCCATTCATAAAAAACATCAAAATCAAGGATGTACAAATACTCAGTAGCAATGTCGGAATTGCCGGGATTTTCTTCCAAGCGCAAACAAACAAAATTGCTAGAGGAATCATCTCAACAAAGGAAATCGTAAAATGATTATTTAACGTATTTACAATTTCGTGAATACTTGTATTATCCAAAGCACCATCATATTGCAGTCCCATGACTAAAAAGTAGCCAAACGAAAGAATAGCAGCTGGAATCGCTGTTTTATATGTATTTTTCAAATGATCAAATAAATCAACTTCTGAAATTGCTGCAGCCAAATTCACTGTATCTGACAAAGGAGAAATCGAGTTACCTAAAAAAGCTCCAGAAACAATTGCTCCTGTTGTTAATGCAGGATCAACGCCAATCAAACTACCCATTCCTAAAAAAGCAATCCCGATCGTCGAAATGGTTGTAAAAGAACTCCCAACAGCGCCTCCTACGATTCCGCACACAATAAAAACAGTCGGGATAAAATATTTCACTGATAAGAAAGAAAAACCTAAAACCATGATTGTTGGAATTGTCCCAGCAGCAATCCAAACACTGATCAACGCACCAATTAAAATGAAAATCACTATCGGGATAATACCGGAAGAAATGCCTTCGACCAACGCATCATGAATAAAATCCCAAGAAAACTTTTTATACACCGCAAACAAAAGTAAATAACCAATAGCAATCAATATAGCAACATGAGCTGGAATACCAAAACCAATAATACTGATACCGATCATCAACAATAATGTTATTAATAAGAACACAGCTTCGTTAAAATTCACTTGATATTTTTTCATACATTGTACCTCACATTTTTGTAGAAACCGATGAAAGACTCCTTTCATCTTTTCCTATTTATTTGTTTTTAAAGAAAATCTGCAGCTGCGGTAAAGCTTGAATAAACGCTTTACCACACCCACAGTGGTCAAATCACAGTCGTATAAAAAGTTACTTATCAGGAATTTTTATGTTCTTAATATCTTGCGCAGCTTTTAGATACTTCTACCTTGACCATCCTTTTCTCTTATTCAGCGTAGATTGCTTCTAGTTTTTCTTGGATCGCTGTTTTGATTTTTTCTGCATATTCATCAAATACTTCTTTATCATTCATATATGGTGACATACCAGCAGCACGTAAGATCGTTACTTTGTCTGCACGTTCCCATTCAGCACGAGAAAATCCTAAGCTGTTCACAAATTCAAATGGGCTGTGTCCATATTCTTCGATAGCAAAATCTGTATGTGAAGTAATGAATTCGTTGTTATATAATCCACCTTTTGCATAAGATGCATAGTCGTAGAAATCATGGTTTAATTTGTTCATTTTCACAAGATCTGTGTTGCCTTTTTCGTTAAATACATAGTCAACCATGTTAAAATCAGGTTTTGTTAATGCATGGATTTCGATTGTTTTATCGCCAACTTTAAATTCTAATCCATCGATAAAGTGATAGAAATGATACGCTCCTTCAATACTTGCGCCCATTAATTTACCATAACCAGTTACGTTTAATGGCAATACTTTGTGAGCAGTCCAAACAGCGGCAGCCGTTGCACCAGCTTTTGATCCTTCAAGAATATAAGCACCTAATAAGGCTGGAATATCTGCTCCTTTTTCAAATACATACGTTGCAAAGTAAGAAATCACGTCACGCATACGGATATCTTTGATTACGACACCACCAGCTGAATAAGGGATGTAACCCATTTTGTGTGGATCGATTGTTACAGATTCAGCTTGTTCGATTGCTTTGAATGATTCATAAACTTCTCTTGTCAACCAATCATTTTTTTCTTGGAAGATGTTATGTTTAGCATATGTTTCTTCAATTTTATCCCATTCGATAAATTGATCATTTTCATCTAAGAAAATTGAACGTCCATAACCGCCGTAAGCTGCATCAACGTGTACATAGAAGTAAATGCCTTCTTTAGCTAATTTATCACGTAAAGCAATGATTTGATCGATACGGTCAACTTGTCCTTCTTCTGTTGAACCGACAACACCAACTACTCCAAGAGTAGGAATTCCTTGTGCTGCCAGATCACGGATTTGTACTTCTAATTTATCAATATCCATACGGTATTCGCTATTTACTTCACCAGCAATTACTTGATCTAAACCAATACCGATGATGTCAGCGGCTTTTAACCATGAATAATGTTTTGTTTGTGGTACGATCCATTTACCTAATTTGTCTAAGTTTTTACCACTACGAGCTGAGTTAGCTTTGATATCATCAAATTTATCTTGTAATTGATCTAAAATATCCAAAACTTCAGAAGTAGACATATTTAGTAATTCCCAATCAGATTTTCCTGCAACCATTTCTGGTGCAACGGCTTGAATAGCCCATGGTAATGATTTCATGTTACGTGCATACCATAAACCTTCTAAGTTAGCAATCGAACCATCTGCTGCAATATGACCCCAGCCATTTTCATAGCCCATTAATGTAGCGAATTCAAGTCCGACTTCTTCTTCCATTTGTGAAGTTGCTGGTGATGACTCATAAGCCACGTTATTGCCGTTCCAAAGCATTGCAGTTGTATAGGCAATAATTGATGGCATTAATGTTTCAGCGTTCATATGACCCCAGAAACGACCTGCTGAGTGCCATGGAAGTGATTCTGTACGTAAACGTGAAGATAACACATTGAAAACACTTCTCATATTGTCTGCTGTTTCTTGGAAACTTTTAGAGTTTCTATCTTGTGGTGAAATAACTGGTAAATCTTGTGGCATGTAGTTTTGTCTCCAGCCAACATGTTCATCGATCATTTTGTTTAATAGTTCTTTGAATAAATCTACGTTTTCACCTTTGTCGCCTATAAATAATGCTTTTAAATTTGTATCGTCAGTGTTGAAATTTTTCATGATATTTTCCTCCAATAGTTTCATAATTGATCATACTGAAAATTCTATTTTTAATCGTTATTGTTATTTATCTATTTTCTTCCATTCTGGTTTCTTTCTCTTATAAATGATCAATGCAATACCGATCATAATCACAGTTGCCGCCACTTGGAAAATAATATAGGCTACGTGTCCATTTTGAGGAACAGAGGTTGGCGGAATCAAGCTGACTAAAATTGTAACAACCACACTAACGATTGCTAAAATTGAGACAAACCACATCAAACCATTGCCTTTACTTCCTAATCTAAATGGACGCTTCACATCCGGCATGCTGTAGCGCAACTTGATTGCTGAAAGTGAAATCAGTAGATACACCACACAATAAAGAATCGTTGTTGTGATCGTAATAATCAAAAATGCTGCACTAATATCTGGCACAACAACATATAAGAACGAAACTAGTGAAATAACAATTGCTTGGATCATAACAAACACAATTGGAATTCCTTTGGCATTACGTTTTTGGAAGAATGGTGACAAGTTTCCTTCTTCTGCAACTTTGATCATTGATTTACTTGGACCTAAAACCCAAGCACTTAATTGAACTAATACCCCAACTAGAATCATCAAGGAAATAATATTGTTGAAAATAGCTGGAATCCCAAGATCTTGTGTCATGATCACAAATGGTTGTGTGATATTGGCAAGTTCCATTTTTCCAGCCGGTACGCTATCTGCTACACTTAAACCAGCTGCTAAGTTAAATACAACTAATAGTAAAACAGAAGCAATTACAGCAATTGGATAATTACGTTTTGGATTATCGATATTGTTTGCATGAACAGATGAAATTTCTACTCCAGCAAAAATGAAGATGATCCCTGTCAACGTTGGTAAGCTACCTAAATCGCTAAAGTCAGGTAATAACTTGCTCGCTTCAAAATGACCTAAGTAACTAGCTTGATTGATTCCATGTTTTGCCATGTACATCATGCCTAAAATAACTAAAGCAACAAATGGAATATAAACACCGATCACAGCACCCCAGTCGCCAGCGATTTTTACCATATCAAATTTCAAATTAAGCAATGTAATACCCCAATAAGAAATCAAGATCATGATAAAAATGAATAAATTATTATGTCCTAAATCCGGACGATCGATCACGTAACCAAGTAATACACCTACGGTTGAAGCAACCATTACCATTCCGAAAAACATTTGTACCCATAATAACCATGAAGTAACAAAACCCCATTTTTCTCCAAAAGCATTACGTACCCAAACTTGAGGGCCGCCTTCTTCTGGCCAGCCAGTTGAAAGCTCAGCTGAAATCAATGCAATTGGTAAAGCAAAGCAGCAAGCTGCGATCAACATATAGAAGATTTGTGCCCATCCTGTTGAAGCTAATGTTGGAACACTACGAACCGTTCCAAAAAAGGCCATGGTAATTCCAATTAATCCAAATAATGATAATTTCTTATTCATGTTTCTGTTTGACCTCCTGATTAAAAATTATTTTTTGTTTCCCACATGTGAAATCACTTCCAAAGTATAGGTAGCTTTAGGCCTTAAGTCAAAAAGAGGAGAATTAAAAAAATAGCCTGTTATTTAACATTTTTGCACTCTATACAGCGCGTCAATACTGCGCTACGCTAAAGTATTTATGTGAAAAAAATCGCATAAAACAGCTTTTTGTAAAATGGTCGTTCGCAATTGTCAGAAATTCTATTTGCCTCTTCCGACTTTCGAAAAACCTAGATTAAAGTGAAAGTTGATTATATGAGAAATCCCTCATTTAAAAATAATAAAAGAAAAAAAGAAGTATTTGACAAGTCAGCAGATTTGTCGTAGAATTGCTACAAAATAACATATCAAACTTTGATAAAGCGAAGTAGCAAGAATGTCCCTATTTCAGAGAGTCAGCATTTAGTGAGAGTTGACATATACATTTTCTGTGAATTACACTTTTAGTTTCCTACCGTAAGTAGGCGTCTATCTACGATACAGATTTGAGAGGTATATGAGTTTTCATATACAATTTGGGTGGTAACACGGCGGAGTTCGTCCCATAGGCTAATAGCCTATGGGGCGTTTTTTATTTTATTTAGGAGAGGAAGAAGAGACATGACAAACATTATTGATGAATTAGAATGGCGTGGCGCCATCAACCAACAAACAGATAGCGAAGGTTTACGTGAGTACGTTGAAACCAATAGCATTTCACTATATTGCGGTGTTGACCCTACAGGAGATAGCATGCATATTGGGCATTTAATTCCTTTTATGATGCTAAAAAGATTCCAAGCTTTTGGACATCATCCATTTATTTTGATCGGTGGCGCAACAGGAACAATTGGTGATCCAAGTGGACGTACGACAGAACGTCAATTACAAACAATGGAGACAGTTCAACACAACGTTGATTCTTTAACCAGACAAATGGAAAAATTATTTGCAGTGGACACAGATAATACGCTAACTTTAGTGAACAACTACGATTGGACACACAACCTTACTTTGTTGGATTTCTTAAGAGATTACGGTAAATTCTTCAACATCAATACGATGCTAGCTAAGGATATCGTGGCAAGCCGTTTAGAAACAGGAATTTCATTTACAGAGTTTACGTACCAAATTCTACAATCAATGGACTTTTTACACTTGTTCCAACACAATAACGTCCGCATGCAAATCGGTGGAGCTGATCAATGGGGCAATATTACAGCAGGGCTAGACTTGATCCGTAAAAAAGAAGGCGCTGATGCAAAAGCCTTTGGTTTAACGATTCCATTAATGCTAAAAGCAGATGGCACAAAATTTGGTAAAACAGCTGGTGGTGCTGTTTGGCTTGATCCAGAAAAAACAACACCTTACGAGTTCTACCAATTCTGGGTAAACCAAGACGACCGTGATGTAATCAAATACTTGAAATTCTTTACCTTCTTAACCAAAGAAGAAATCGATGCGCTAGAAGTCAAAGTCCAAACAGAACCACATTTACGCGAAGCACAACGTGTACTAGCTGCAGAAATGACAAAATTTGTTCATAGTGAAGAAGATTTAAACGATGCTTTAGCAATTTCTGAAGCCCTATTCTCAGGTAATGTAAAAAATCTAACTTCAAAACAAATTGAAGAAGGCTTTAAAAACATGCCTACTGTTGAAACAGAAACACTTGATCAAAACCTTGTGGATTGGTTGATCGAACTTGGTATCGAGCCTTCTAAACGTCAAGCGAGAGAAGATATCTCAAATGGCGCGATTTTAATCAATGGTGAGCGTATTAAAGAGTTGGACTTTATTGTTACAGCAGAGCACAGCTTTGACGGAAAATTCATTATTGTTCGTAAAGGTAAAAAACAATACACTTTAGTGAAATTACTTTCTAAATAAAAAAATAATTGATTTATTTTTAAAAGGTGAAGCAAAACAAATTTTCAGTTTTGCTTCACCCTTTTTTTTGATCTTTTGCATTTATCCATATAATTTACTGGACAAAATACAAAAAAGTTTTATAATAAAAAATGCTTGTTATAAAGTATACGACGTAGTAATGTGAAACGTTGTTGCTATACAGTCTCTAAGAAAAAAATTGAGTTGATGATGAACAGTACAAGTCTTTCGGAGAAAGTGTTTATCATTTGTATTATCTAGCTGCATGAGCCAGTCTCTCGAGAAAAAGATAAAACATGAATGAGGCAAAAAGCGCCTCAGTCATGTTTTCCTATTTTCTAGTCGAGACTAAATGAGCTCATTCCGCTTTTATTACTATCTAGCTGCACAAATCAATCCTTAGGAAAATAGACAAATTGCGTCTCAATGCTAATTTCCTAATTTTCTACAGGATGAAACGATTTGTTCCGCTTTCAAATTAGGAGGAACTTATGAAAATCGACAAGATACAAGACGGCCACGGCGATGAGTTTTTCCGTTCTCTATTAGCTTTAGAAACATTGGAGGATTGCTACAATTATTTCGATGACTTAATGACATTAAAAGAGCTGGATTCTATGATTCAGCGATTTGAAGTCGCAAAACTACTATTACTAAATAAAACATACAGTGATATCGCTGAAGCCACTGGCAGTAGCACTACAACGATTTCTAGAGTGAAGAGGATCATTGATGAAGGAAACGGTGGATTGCTTGAGATGGTCCATAGAATCGATGAGCAAGATGATAGAGAACTTCATCGTTAAACATGAAGATAATTATCAACATATATAAAAAGATCTTTAATTGTATATTCTTACAGATTAAAGATCTTTTTAAATTTCCATAAAGATACTACTTATTAAGCAAAACAAAAGACCGAGCTTGGCTAGCTCGGTCTTTCTTTGTGTGACAAATATGCTATTTAAATATGAATTGGCAAACCTAAAGCCAATTCAGAAGCATCCATAGTAATTTCCCCTAAAGATGGGTGTGGATGGATCGTTAATGCAATATCTTCAGCATTCATGCCAGATTCAACTGCTAATGATAATTCAGAAATCATATCACTTGCGCCAACTCCGCCGATTTGTGCTCCGATAATCACATTGTCTTCGTTAGTAGTTACTAAACGTACGAAACCTTCAGTTTTACCTAAAGAAATAGCACGGCCGTTACCAGCGAATGGGAATTTGTAGGCAGTTGCTTCTAATCCCGCTTCTTTAGCCTCAGCAATTGTCATACCAACGCTTGCTAATTCTGGATCAGTAAAGGCTACAGCAGGCATTGCTTTGTAGTCTACTTCTACTTTCTTACCAGAGATTGCTTCTGCCGCAATTTTAGCTTCGTAGCTTGCTTTATGAGCAAGCGCCGCGCCTGGTACGATATCACCAATAGCAAAGATGTTAGATACGTTTGTTCTACCTTGTTTGTCAACTTTAACTAAACCACGTTCGCCAACTTCAACACCGGCTTGTTCTAAACCAAGATCATCAGTATTTGGACGACGTCCAACTGTTACCATTACGTAGTCAGCAGTTACTGATTCTTCTTTGCCATCTACTTCATATTTTACAGTTACGCTGTCGCCGTTGTCGATTGCTTCTTTAGCCATTGCTTTCGTTACAACTGTTACATTTTTCTTCTTGAAGTCATCTGTAACTAGTTTAACCATGTCTTTTTCATAAGTTGGTAAGATTGAAGGACTACCTTCTAAAATCGTTACTTCAGAACCAAGGTTCGCATATGCGCCACCTAATTCTGCACCGATAACACCGCCACCGATGATAACAAATTTCTTAGGTACTTCTTTCAAGTTCAAACCACCAGTAGAATCTAAGACACGTCCGCCAAATTTAAATCCAGGGATTTCGATTGGGCGAGAACCTGTTGCTACGATTGCATTATTGAATGAGTAAGTTTGAGCTGAATCTGGGTGGATCACACGTAATGTGTTTTCATCAACGAAGAAAGCTTCTCCTTCAATAATTTCTATTTTATGTTTTTTAAGAAGGAACCCAACACCGCTTGTCAAAGTATTAACAACTTTGTTGTCTTTCCATTCTTGTGTTTTTGTAAAGTCTAACTCAACATCTTTAGCTGTTACACCAAACATAGTTGAATCTAATGATTCTTGATAGTGATGTCCAGCTGCGATCAATGCTTTAGAAGGAATACATCCAACGTTCAAACATACACCGCCGATAAACTCACGTTCAATGATCGCAACTTTTTGACCCATTTCAGCAGCACGAATCGCTGCAACGTATCCTCCAGGGCCTGAACCAATTACGACTGTATCTAATTCAATGGCGAAATCTCCTACTACCATGTGATAATCATCCTTCCATTAATAATAATTCTGGATCAGCTAATAAACGCTTGATGTTGTTCATTGCTTTTTGAGCAGTTGCGCCATCAACGATACGGTGGTCAAAGCTCATTGAAAGTTTCATTACACGTCCAACAACGATTTCACCATCTGCATTTACAACTGGTTGTGTAGCGATCGTACCAACACCTAAAATCGCAACTTCAGGGTAGTTAATAACTGGTGTGAACCAGCCGCCGCCAACTGAACCAATATTACTGATTGTGATAGAGCCATCACGCATATCCGCACCAGTTAATTTGCCTTCAATTGCAAGAGCTGCTTTTTCGTTGATTTCATCAGCGATTGCAAACATGCTCTTAGTGTTCGCATTTTTAACGTTTGGTACATATAAACCATGATCAGTATCTGTTGCGATACCAATGTTATAGTAGTTTTTATAAACGATTTCTTGTGCTGCATCATCAATTGATGCATTCAAGATTGGGAATTTTTGAACAGTTGCTGTCAATGCTTTAACAACATATGGTAAGAATGTTAATTTCGTACCGTTAGCTGCCGCAACATCTTTAAATTTCTTACGGTGATCCCATAATTTAGATACTTCAACTTCGTCATGCAATGTAACGTGAGGTGCAGTGTGTTTACTGTTAACCATCGCTTTAGCAATTGCTTTACGAGTTGGTGTCATTTTCTCACGAGTTTCAGCTTCACCTAAATCAGAAACAAATGGTTTAGCAGGTGCTTTTGGTGCAGCTGATTCAGTTGTAGCTGTTGCTTGTGGTGTTGCTGCAGTTTGTTCAGCTTGTGCTGGCGCTGCTGCTTGTCCGCCACCTGAGATAAAGCTTTCGATATCTGCTTTTGTCACACGTCCGCCTTTACCAGTTGGCGCAACTTGTGTGATATCAACATCTTTTTCACGAGCAAATTGGCGTACTGATGGCATAGCCAAGACACGTTTGTTTGGATCAGCCGCTGCTACTACGCCTGTTGACGCTGCAGGTGCCGGTGCTGCTGGTTCTGTTTGAGCAGGAGCACTTGGTGCTGGAGCTGAACTTGGTGCAGAGTTATGTCCTGGTGCATCGATTTCGATCAATACATCTCCAACGTTTGCTACTGTACCTTCTGGAACAACAATGTTTTTAACTGTTCCTGTAACTGGTGAAGGGATTTCTTCAACAGATTTGTCGTTTTGAACTTCCAATAAAGTATCATCTTCATTAATTGTATCGCCTGATTTAACGAACCATTTTACGATTTCGCCTTCTGCAATACCTTCACCGATATCTGGTAATTTAAATTGGAATACTCCGCCACCATTGTCTGCTGCTGGTGCTTCTGGAACAGCTGCTGGTTGTGCAGGTGTTTGTTCTTGAGCCGGAGCCGCTGTTGGCGCTGCATCATTTTCAGGATGTCCTGGTGCATCGATTTCGATCAATACGTCTCCAACATTTGCTACTGTGCCTTCTGGTACTACGATTGATTTAACTGTTCCTGTAACTGGAGATGGAATCTCTTCTACAGATTTATCGTTTTGAACTTCTAATAATGTATCATCTTCATTGATGGTGTCTCCTGCTTTAACGAACCATTTTACGATTTCGCCTTCTGCAATACCTTCACCAATATCTGGTAATTTAAATTGATAAGCCATTTTTTAAGCCTTCCCTTCCTTTATCGTATCTGTCTAACTCGCAAATTGCGGAAAACAACAACTCTAAATTTCCACATGAAAAATATCACGTGAAAATTCAGGCATGCCGTTTAAAGCAAATTTATTCAGTTTTTAATTAAAATTCTGCGATTTCTCTAGCTTTCGCTTCGATATCTTTAGCATTTGGCAACCAAATGTTTTCTGCTTGTCCAAATGGGAAGATTGTATCTGGAGCAGATACACGGCCAATTGGCGCTTCTAATGATAAAACTGCACGTTCAGAAATTTCAGAAACAACCATAGCACCAACGCCAGCTTGTTTTTGTGCTTCTTGAACAACAACTACGCGACCAGTTTTTTCAACTGATTTAATGATTGTTTCAACATCTAAAGGAGCGACAGTACGTAAGTCAATGATTTCAACAGAAATATTGTCTTTCGCTAAGTTGTCAGCAGCTTTGATTGCTTCACGAACCATTGCACCGTAAGTAATGATAGAAATATCAGTACCTTCACGTGTTACAGCGGCTTTATCTAATGGTACTTCATATGCTTCATCCGGCACTTCCTCACGGAAAGAACGGTAAAGTTTCATGTGCTCTAGGTAAACAACAGGGTCATTGCTTCTGATTGCAGAAATCAATAGTCCTTTTGCATCATATGGATTTGATGGGATAACAACACGGATACCAGGAGATTGAGCAATCAATCCTTCCAAGTTATCTGAGTGAAGTTCTGGTGTATGCACGCCACCACCAAATGGCGCACGAACAGTAATAGGCATGTTGCGTGTTCCGCCCATACGATAACGAGTACGAGCCATTTGACCTACGATTTCGTCAAAGACTTCAAATACAAATCCAAAGAATTGGATTTCAGGAACTGGACGGTAACCTTCTAAAGCTAAACCAAAAGCTAAACCACCGATTCCAGATTCTGCTAAAGGAGTATCGAAGACACGGTCTTCGCCAAATTTTTCTTGTAAGCCTTCAGTTGCACGGAAAACTCCGCCGTTTTTACCAACGTCTTCACCGAATACTAATACATTTTCGTCTTTCTCTATTTCAAGAGCTAAGGCATCTGTAATTGCTTGGATCATTGTTTTTTGTGCCATGATTATTTCGACTCCTTCGCTTCATAGAATGCAATTTGTTCTTTAATGTTTTGAGGTTGAACTTCAAACATGTTTTTCAAGAAATCAGAAACTTTTTGTTTTGGAACTTTATCAGCTTCTGCAATTGCTACTTTGATTTCTTCTTTTGTTTTTTCGATGACTTCGTTTTCTTTTTCTTCAGACCATAAGCCTTTGTCTTCTAGATATTTACGGAAACGAACTAATGGATCTTTTTGTACCCATTCGTCATCCATGTCTTTTGAACGGTAACGAGTTGGATCGTCACCTGATAATGTATGTGGACCATAACGGTAAGTTAACGTTTCGATCAATACAGGGCCGTTTCCGTTTGCAGACCATTCGCGTGCTTCTTTTGCAATTGCATACACTGCTAATGGATCCATTCCATCAACGACGATTCCTGGAATTCCTGCTGCTACAGCTTTTTGTGCTAATGTTTTAGCAGCTGTTTGTTTTTCACGTGGTGTTGAAATCGCAAAACCATTGTTTTGGATGATGAACACGCCGTTTGCATGATATGCTCCTGCAAAGTTGATTGCTTCATAGAAATCACCTTGTGAAGAACCGCCATCACCTGTATAAGTGAAGACAACGTTTTTCTTGCCGCGTTTTTTCATTCCTAAAGCAACACCTGCTGCTTGGATGTATTGCGCACCAATAATGATTTGTGGTGGTAGAGCATTTAATTCTGGTGCATAGTGGTTACCTGCTACATGTCCACGAGACCATAAAAAAGCTTCTGTTAATGGTAGGCCGTGTTGAACTAATTGAGGTACATCACGGTAACCTGGTAATAGGTAATCTTCTTTTTCCATAGCAAATTGGCTTGCTAATTGGCTTGCTTCTTGTCCAGCTGTTGGCGCGAAGAAGCCTAGACGACCTTGACGGTTCAACGCAGTTGAGCGTTGGTCTAACACACGTGACCAAACCATACGAGTCATTAATTCTACTAATTCGTCATCTGATAAATCAGGTACTGCATCTTCGTTTACGATTTTCCCATCTTTATCTAAAATTTGAAATGTTGGGAAATCAGCGTCGACTTTTTCCATAAGTGCTTTAAAGTCAATAGGTTTTTGTTTCTTTGCCTTTGCCATTTTGTCACACAATCCTCTCTGTTACGTTTCTTTTTTTCGAAAAAAGTAAAACAGCGTTAAAAACTGTATTACTTTTTATCGACTACACTTACAAATTATCACTAAACTGATAAAAGAGCAAGTAAAAAGTTATCATTTCTTTAAAATTCATTAAAATACCAGAAACCTTTCGTATCAAAGGTTAGTGATTAAAATCACAAACAAGAAACCGTTTTATAAAAAGCCTTCCTAATCATATCTTTTGACAATCGTCTGTTATAGTCCTTTTAATCATTGTTATGCTACAGAAAAATCATGTGTGAGAAATTATTTACCGAAATATAAGGACTTATTTTTTGAAACAAATAAAAGAACAAAGACAAATGTTCGGATTTTTTGTCTTTGTTCTTTTTAAAATGACTATTTATAGTTAAATTTTTATTTTTTCCGTTTCATCACGAATGAGATTATCCGTTGCAAAGAAAATTTTCGTTATTTGTTTTATAAAAATTTTAGTAGAACGTCTTAATCAAACAGCTTTTTTTATTAAGTGAACAATTATTCACTATTTTAATCATTTAAATCCACTCTTTAGTGATATGAATATATAGTCTTTTAGCTACTTCTACTGTAATCAAATATAGTACAATGATCAAAATGAACCAGCCCCAATAATTAGCTGGAAGTTTCACAAAGTCGAAAACCTCCCGGATTGGTGTCAAGACAATCAATAATCCTAAACCAACTGCTCCTAGACTTGAAAGAATTACAGCAGGTGATGCGATACTTTGAATAAATGGTAATTTTCGAGTCCGCACCATTTGAACAACTAACGTTTGACTAACTAAACCAACCACAAACCAACCTGTTTGGAATAAATGTTGACTGCCGATCGTATTAGCGCTAAAGACAAACCACATCACAACATACGTCATAATATCAAAGATACTGCTTACTGGTCCAATACATAGGGTAAATTTCATCAAGCCATTGGTTTCCCAACGAACAGGTTTCAATAAGTCTTCTTCATCCACGTTATCCCAAGGAATGGCCAATTGTGCGATATCATAAATCAAGTTTTGGATCAATAATTGAATGGATAACATTGGTAGAAATGGTAAAAAGGCACTTGCAATCAAAATAGAGAAAACATTCCCAAAGTTTGAGCTGATCGTGATTTTAATGTATTTCATCATATTACTAAAGACTTTTCGACCTTCGATTACGCCATCTTCTAAAACGTTTAGACTTTTTTCTAGTAAAATAATGGAGCTGGCATCTTTGGTAATATCCGCCGCCGTATCTACAGAAATTCCAACGTCAGCTTTCCGAAGTGCTGGCGCATCATTGATTCCATCTCCCATGAAACCTACTGTATGACCATTGCCTTGTAGAGTTTCAATGATTCGAGATTTTTGCATCGGATTCAATTTCGCAAATAAATTGGTTTTTTCGACTTCTTCTTTCATTTGTTCATCAGACATGTTGTCGATATCTGACCCAAGTACTACATGTGAAACTTCGATTCCAACGTCGCTACAGACTTTTTTGGCCACAATATCATTATCACCTGTAAGAACTTTCACATTGACGCCATGTTCATGTAAGGATTTAATCGCTGTAATCGCTGATTTTTTAGCTGGATCTAAAAAGCCCATAAAACCAATCAAGGTCATTCCTTGTTCATCTTCTACACTATAAATGGCTTCATTATGAACATCTTTTTTTACCGCAACTGCTAACGCACGCATGCCATGTTCATTCATCCGAATATTGACTTCACGCATTCTTTTTTGTAATTCTGGTGTTAGCGGTACAATTTCACCATTGATTTCAGCATGCGTACAAACAGCTTCCATCTCCTCCACAGCACCTTTTGTGATCATAAATTGATGACCATCCGCATTAACAACCACAGTTAAACGACGACGAGAAAAGTCGAAGGGAATTTCATCCAGTTTTGTCACTGAGTGATACGGACTTTGACTGTTGTTTTCTTCGTAAAAATTGATTACCGCAATATCCATCAAGTTTTTCCAACCTGTTTGATAATGAGAATTCAAAAAAGCCATATCTAATACTTGGTCATTGACTTCACCTAATGGATCTAGATGCTGTACTAAAACGACTCTGTCTTCAGTAATTGTTCCTGTTTTATCCGTGCAGAGAATATCCATACTACCTAAATTTTGAATAGAAGGTAATTCTTTCACGATCACTTTATGTTTTGATAAACTTAACGCACCTTTTGCTAAGTTACTGGTTACGATCATTGGCAACATTTCTGGTGTCAAACCAACCGCTACAGCAATCGCAAAGAAAAAGGCTTCGCCCCATTCGCCTTTAGTGATCCCGTTGATCAAAAATACGATTGGAAACAGAATCATAACCATTCTTAATAAAAATTTGCTGACTTTAGTAAGACCGATATCAAAAGAAGTTTTTCCGCGTTGGGTTGTGGCACTTTTAGCGATATCACCAAAGAAAGTATTTTGACCTGTCTTTAAGATAATCGCTTTACCTTGCCCACTTAATACGTCAGTTCCCATAAAAATCAAGTCCTGCATATCTAACGCTGAAACAGAATCTGAATTCTTATCGATACCAGCATCTACGAATTTTTCTACTGGCATTGATTCACCCGTCAAAGAAGATTGATTGATAAATAAATCCTTGGTCCAAATCAACACAGCATCGGCTGGAATCATATCACCTGTTGCTAGTGTTACAATGTCTCCTGGTACAACTTCGTCCATCGGAATTTCTTTGGTTTGACCAGCACGTGTCACAGCTGTTGTATTTTCAATGAGTTCTTTTAAATTCAAACTCGCTTTTTGGGAACGGTACTCTTGAATAAATGCAATAATCACACTAGCTAAAATCATGACTCCCATAACAAGCGCTGCTTCAAAATCTTTAGTTGCAGCTGATACCACCATCAATAAAGCTAGTACATAAACAAATGGATCTTTAAATGCTTCTAAAAACATAATAATTGCAGGGGTTGGTTTTTGTGCGGACACTTCATTTGGTCCATATTCTTCTAAACGATGTTTAGCATCTTCTTCGGATAACCCTTTTTCTGAAGTACGCAACTCCATCATCAATTCTCGTTCCGATAACATCGCTAATTTTCTTAATTCTTGGTCTTTTGTTGTTTTCTTTATATCTGCTATTTTTTTGTTCATCATTTTCTTTTCCTCCTAGTTCTAGCTCGCTTCATCTTATCTAGGAAGGGAAAGGAAAATTCATTCCAATTCCATCGTTTCCAAGATGAAGGCTACATTTATTTTTCTCGAATGACTGGGGTCTTCCATGTGACTCTTCCTCTCTTTTGTGTATTTTAAAACGATGGATTTTTTGAACTGTTGAGTTAGCATTTTGCTTTCTGGCTGTTTGTTCTTTTTTGCGGTACTTCGCTCCCTTTGGTCGCCAAGTACTGTTCATCATCAGCTCTGGCGGAGCCAGTCGGATCACTCCAAGTCTTAGAGCTTTTACTATCTAGCTCTTGTTTTGCTTTTAGCTGCTTGTTTCTTTTTACGGAACTTCGCTCCCTTTGGTCGCCAAGTACTGTTCATCATCAGCTCTGGCGGAGCCAGTCGGATCACTCCAAGTCTTAGAGCTTTTGCTATCTAGCTCTTGTTTTGCTTTTAGCTGCTTGTTTCTTTTTGCGGAACTTCGCTCCCTTTGGTCGCCAAGTACTGTTCATCATCAGCTCTGGCGGAGTCAGTCGGATCACTCCAAGTCTTAGAGCTTTTGCTATCTAGCTCTTGTTTTGCTTTTAGCTGCTTGTTTCTTTTTGCGGAACTTCGCTCCCTTTGGTCGCCAAGTACTGTTCATCATCAGCTCTGGCGGAGCCAGTCGCTGTGATTCACAGCAAAAACGCACACTCAACAATAGAGTGTGCGTGAAATAGCAACTTAAATAAAAGTTTCTCTATCGTTGAGCTTTAGCACTATAGGGCGTAGATAATTTCTTATCAGCTACGTTATGAATGACCTTCACGATCATTCCTGTTCAACCAACTAAGAGTCTCTCGATTCTTTCGCGGCAGCAGCATGTGTCCAAATAGGAGCCTCACCTAACAATTATTCAATTCTTAATCCGTAACCATCATAGTTCATATTTTGTTAATTGTCAAAAGAAAAAATTTTGTTCCAATTAGTTTACCTCTGTGTGTTGTCCTAGATCTATTTTTCCTTGACTGATTTCTGCTCTTGAAAAATTTGCGGTTGCTAATTCTGAATCAGACAGGTTTTCTAAGCATTCGTAAAACCAATTACCTAGTTCATAAAATTGTTCATCTGTCATATTTTCTGATTCAGCAAACAATACATTTTCAGCCTGATTGATCTTTAACTTCAAAATAAGCTCTAAAAGATAATTTTGAATCGGGATCGAATATTGTTCTCCAGTTACTTCATCTGTTACATAAATCATCGGCATGATTTGTACTTCTTTTGTTTTTCTGAACGGATTAAATACAGCCGCTTTGATTTGTCTCATAAACCAATCCTTTTCATATTCCATCATTACAATCCACTCCTTTTTATTTAGCTTTTAAGATAATGATTAGATAAATACTCATTTCTTCTTAATCTTTATTTTACCACTAAACCAAATAATTTACATAAAAAGTGTTAGCTTTTCTAAACTTCTGGAATTGGCTCACTTAAAAGAATTTGACCGCTTTTTCCAAAATAGTCTACCTGCATAGTCCTTAAATTCGTCCGCCAATAAGCTATACCCGAATTTCCCGCAAGTTCAGTAAAATCCTCAAAAGTTATCAAACCGGCTTGCGCTTTTAATACGGCTTCTTTAATCTTTTTAGCAGATTCTTCTGCTACTACTTTTTTAGGATTCCCATTAAATTGAACCTCGATATATGCTGTTTCATCGTAATATCGATAAACGCCTTCTTCCACCAAATAATCGTATTTTTGTACACCGATCTTTTTAAAGGCACGAATCAACTTGGAAAATCCACCAGCATTTTTCTCATTATTAATGATTTCTTCAATTGCTTTCAAATCTAGACCCATTGTCTTCACCCCCATTCTTGGTTTAGAAAATAAAAATAGACCTAAATCAAAACAAATCACATTTTGACTCAGGTCTTCTTAACAAACATTATTTTACTTCTTCAACTTCTGTCATATCTTCAATATATTTGTAGACTTGTTGCCCAGCAATTCCGCCTTCGCCAACAGCTGTTGTAATTTGACGTAATGTTTTTTCACGAACATCACCAATGGCAAAAACACCCGGTATGCTTGTTTTCATATCTTGGTCTGTTTCGATCCAGCCTTCTGCATTGGTCAAACCAGATTTTTTAAATGGTTCAGTCAATGGATCAAGTCCAACATAAATAAAGACACCGTCAGCTGAAATCTCTTTGACTTCATCAGTCAAGGTATTTCTTAATTGTCCACCAGTTACGACCATATCATTTCCAACGATTTCTTCTAAAACAGTATTCCATTCGAAAGAAATTTTTTCATTGGCAAACGCACGATCTTGAATGATTTTTTGTGCACGTAGCTCATCACGACGATGTACGATCACAACTTCTGAAGCAAATTGTGTTAGGTAGATTGCTTCTTCAACCGCTGAATCGCCGCCGCCAATCACTAAAAGTTTTTTATTGCGGAAGAAAGCTCCGTCACAAACTGCACAATATGAAACCCCGCGCCCAGCAAATTCTTCTTCACCTTTAACACCTAATTTACGATGTTCACAGCCTGTAGCGATAATTACTGTTTTAGCCTGATAGGTTTTATCATCACAAATGACTTCTTTATATGCACCTTGATCTTTGATATCCATTACAATACCATATGCATTTTCAGTACCAAATTTCTCAACATTCTCATACATTTTATAAGCCAATTCAGGTCCCATGATCGAATCAAAGCCTGGATAGTTTTCCACTTCAGCGGTATTGTTCATTTGTCCGCCTGGCGCGCCGCGTTCAATCATCAATACTGAAAGATTAGAACGTGATGCATAAAGCGCTGCAGTCATCCCAGCAGGTCCGGCACCAATTATAATTACATCATACATATGTCTTTTCAACCTCCGAATTTTTCAAGTACATTCACTTTACAACTTAAGTAGTTGATTGTCTATCTTTCTGCCCAACCTGATTATTTATAAAAAAAACCAAATCTATTCTGAATGTCTTCATTTCGTTTTCCATTATATCATGCTTTTTTCTGGATATCATCTCTTTTATACTTACTTATAATAAGAAAAAAGATAGTAAGGAATAACTAAAAATTAGTTTTCCCTTACTATCCTAAATTGAATACCATGCAAAGCGGTGAACCCAAGTTTTATTGATTTACTATCTTTAAAAACGATGCACTAGTTTTGAAACATTATACTTCCCCGATTTTAACTAGAACTTTAAGAAGATGCTTAATAGATGTTTGATTTTTTTAGATTGCTACTTCTTATTTTACAAGATTTGAAATGAAATCATAATTACGTTCTGTGAATTTTGCAGCACTTGTTTGAACACCTTTTGAATATTTCGCAAATGTACGAACTCCGATTAGATTCCCGTATCTATCGAAAATTGGGCTACCATAATTGCCAGCTTTACTTGCTTGGTTAAACCAAAAACTTGAAGCAGTATTGTAACTAATTGTTGCTTGGCTTTCCCACATTTCACCTTTTTTATCAGCATCATATCCTGGCATAGTCACATCTCCACAAACGATAATTGTTGGATTTTGTGTAACAGGAACTACAGGAACTACTTCACCAATATTTTGGCCCTGCTCATTAGGTTTAACTGTTAAAACAGCCAAATCTCCCCAACTTTCTTCAAAGTCCACTGACTCAACTTGGAATGAGCCAAAAGGAGCATTTTCGCCATCTTTCCCTGGTGTAACGAAAGTTTTATCAAGATTTTCGCTATTTTTTAATCCTTCAACAACATTATAAGAAGTTAGTACTTTATTGTTAGCAATAACTGTACCAGTACCAGTTGTACCATTAGCATCGATAAATGCTACACTTTGGAAACGTCCCTTTGTTGTATCATTAACTTTTGTTTTGTTTTCAGTTAATTTTTCTCTTACTGGATGAGCGGCTTCTACTTGAGGTGTTGCTGTAACTGCTGCAGTAGATAATACAGCTGTGCAAAGTAAAACGGTGATTAAATTTTGAATTTTCATTGATTTACCATCCTTCATTTTTTTTGATAATTTGTATAAACTGAAAGTTATTTCAGTCTGTCACTTCATTACTTGGGTCCACCGCTTTGCATGGTATACAAGTAAACTTAAAATTAGGATGTTTATTGTGTCCGAATTACATTTTTTCCCAAACAGGTGACTTACCTGGTTCTTCTCCACGATTCCACCATTTGGCTTTGTATTGTACTCCCTTGAATGTAATAACATTACCGCCAGAGTAGGCTAGTTCTGATTTCCATTCCTCAATAGTGCCTGTACTTAGTTTTTCCCAAACATCTGACATTCCTGGCTTATTTCCTTTTGTCCACCATTTTGCCCGATACTCAATTCCGTCATAGAAAACTTTATCTCCAGCAACATATATTTTTTCTTGTACCCAAGTTGTTTGATTTTCAGATGGTTTTTCCACTTCTTTTTCTGTATAAAAAATTAAGGCAGTTGATAAAAATGAGCGATTTCCTGCTTTATCTAGCGCTGCAATCGAAATTGTATAGGACGTATTCGCTGTTAAACCACTCAATTCAAAACTTGTTGTTCGACTTTCGCCAATTCTTGATCCATTACGATATACTTCATATTTTTCTACCCCAACATTATCAGTTGAAGCATTCCAATTTAATTGTGCTGATGTGCTAGTAATATTGCTTGCTTTTACACCTGTTACTTGGTTTGGTGCTTGTGTATCAATTTCTTTTTGCTCTAAATGTTTGGCAATAAACTCATAGTTAGAACCAGTAATTTTTGACCCGCCATTTTTGTATGCAACATTGCCCATACGATATTCAGAAGTATGGACAGCAATTAATTGATTGTTTTCGTCGTATACAGGAGCACCCGAAGTTCCACCAATAGAATCCATATCGTAATATACTCGTGATTCAGTTTGTGAAATAACAGAGCCTCTTGCTTCCCATAATTGCCCATGTTTATCTTGACTATATCCTGGTAAAAGTCCTTTGGTTCCTCTCGGAAGATTAGGTACATTATTCACGGATATGATTGGTACAACATCTCCAATATTTTTTCCAGAACTATTAGGTTTCAAAGTTACAACTGCAATGTCATGATCTCGGTTATTTTCAACCGTCCATCCAGTGTGCATATCAATTGATTCTATTGAAAATGAACCAAATGGATAATAATAGCCATTTCTGGCTGGAGTTACACTTGCCTTGCTAATATCTGCACTTGTTTTTAAGCTTGTTACAACATGAGCTGCCGTCAACACTTTGTTCTTTCCAATAACTGTCCCTGATCCGAATCCACCATCAGCTTTTAAAAGGTAAATAATGCTAGAGTATGGTGCTTTAGTAGTGTCCATCACTCTCACTCGAGTATCTTCCCCAATAATTGCTCTTCCTTCTAGTACATTTGTTTCTGCATAGCTCTTCTCATTTAATGAAACGATTGATAAAGAAACCCCACAAATCAATAATGCTGTAAATTTTTTTACTTTCACTATTTCATCCTCCTAATTCTATAACCTTGTTTCTCTATCATTTTATAAGTATTCTTCTAATTTTAAAGTTCATTAACTGCTAAAAATAAGAAAAAAATGAGTAAAACAACCCTAAAAAACATTTCCCTCTAATATGTTTTTTTATATTCATGATATATTTTTTTAATTATTTTTACATTTTATTTAACATCTACGTAAGGAAAATGCTCTATAAAATCAGAAAAAAGCGTTAGAAGTAGCCCATAAGAGCTACTTCTAACGCTTTTTTACTTCTAATTTTCACTATTTTGTAACTTATACATATCTGCATACAGACCATTTTTGGTCAATAAATTTTCGTGATTCCCACGTTCCACGATACGGCCTTTATCTAATACTAAAATCAAATCAGCATCACGAATCGTAGATAAACGGTGAGCGATTGCAATCGTCGTTCTTCCTTGCCGCATATTAGCTAATCCTTCTTGAATCAACCCTTCAGTCTCGGTATCGATATTAGCAGTTGCTTCATCCAGTACAAGAATTTTTGGATCCGTTACAATCGTTCGAGCAAATGAAATCAATTGTCTTTGCCCGCTTGAATAACTTGCTCCCCGTTCGATCACTTTTGCATGATATTTTTTCGGCAATGTTTCAATAAACTTATCTGCTTGAACAAATTCAGCAGCTGCTTTGATTTGCTCATCCGTGATCTCTGGATTCAACATCCGAATATTTCCAGCAATATCACCATAAAACATAAATGCATCTTGCAAAACTAAGCCTAACTTTTGTCTTAACTCAGATAGAGGATACTCGCGAATGTTGCGATCATCAATCAAAATCTCCCCTTCATAAAATTCATAAAAACGCATCAGAACATTGATAATTGAACTTTTTCCACTACCAGTATGTCCGATCAACGCCACAGTCTCACCCGGGTTAGCAATAAAACTGATATGATTCAATACATTGTTCTTGCCATCATAAGAAAAACTAACATTACGAAATTCGATCTTGCCACGAAGGATTTCCGCGTTAGCTCCAACATTTTGTTGCGGAGTCAATTCATCGTTATCAAATATTTTCAAAATTCGACTACCTGCTACCATGCCATCGGTAAAAACACTTAGAAAATCCATCATTTGAGTCATCGGATTAAAGAATGCTTGCACATAAGTAACAAAAGCATAAATCAAGCCAACTTCCACAGGCGAATGCAATGCGTCATAACCGAACAAAGTCAACGTCAAGCCAATTGCTAGTGTATAAAGGAAGTTAATGATTGGACCTAAAAGCAATGAGTTGGTTTTGATCATTGAAAAACGCGTACGTAAATAATCATTGTTCGTCTCTTCAAATTCTTTTTCCAAACGATTTTCTTGTCGAAACTGCTGAATAATCTGCATACCAGAAATATACTCATTCAATTTCGTGTTCAATTGACTTAATTTCTCCCGCATACTCCGATAAATTCTTGAACTAAATTTTTGATAGTACCAAATTACGATCAATAAAATCGGTAAGAAAATCAAATTATACAACGCAATTTTTCCACTGATCTGAAACATCGCAATAAAAGAAGAAACTACTGCAAAAATTCCTGTCAAGACCATCAAGAATACATACCAAAACTCAAACAATGTTTCCGTATCATTGGTTACACGAGAAACGATCGAACCAGCTGGTGTTTGATCGAAATAACGCATACCGAGTGTTTGGAGTTTTTCAAATAATTTTACACGAATATATTGATAGGTTTTTAGTGAAGCGGTCGAATATAAAAACCATTGGAAAAACCAGATAATACTTTTAACAATCACACCAAACAAATACAATCCCGCAAAAAAGAAAATCACTTGGTTTGTCGCGGTCTTTGGTGTTAAATAATCATCCATAAACGTTTGAATGATTCTTGGTAATAGAATGTTAATAATCGACAGAATCAAAGCAAACAAAATTGCTGACAAAAACGTGCGACGAAATGGTCGAGCAAATTTAAGCAATCGTTTAACGATTGAGACTTGTTCTTTTAGTGGTACTGATTTTGTCCATTCAGATTCGTATTTTTCTTCCATTATACTTCACTCCCTTCAATTTTCGCTTCTAATTGTTGTTTATCCCACATCCGCTTGTACCAGCCAGCCAATCTTAATAGCTCTTGATGCGTCCCACGTTCAACGATTTTCCCTTCATCTAAAACGATGATTTCTTTGGCGTGCATCACACTGCTTAACCGATGTGCTGCAATGATCGTGGTTTTTTCTTTTCTGGCAGCTTTTAAATTTGAAAGAATCGCTTCTTCCGTTTTAGCATCAACAGCTGATAAAGCATCATCTAAAATCAATAGTTCAGGATTTACGATCAATGCTCTGGCAATCGAAATCCGTTGTTTTTGACCACCGGATAATGACACGCCACGTTCCCCAACTAACGTATCATACCCATTAGGAAAAGCTTTTATTTCATTATTGATAAACGCCATTTCAGCCGCTTGCTCAACTTCTGTTTCTGTAAAATCAGGATTGGCAAAGCGAATGTTGTCCCGTATCGTCATTGAAAATAGAAAATGATCTTGAGGAACATACCCTAGTGAGTTCATCAAAGCATCTAAAGAATAATCTTTGATATCATGTCCGCCAAAAGTAATACGTCCTTTATAATGATCGTATTCACGCATCAATAATTTTAAAATAGTTGTTTTACCAGCACCTGTTTTTCCGACGATTCCCAATGTCTCCCCTTCATTGATGGCAAATTTTATCTGTTCTAACGTTGCCTCTTTGTCCTTTGGATAAGTGAATTGGGCAATTTCCATTGATAATTGACCTTTTGCTGGTGTTTGGATCGCGTCTTTTTTCTCGACAATATGTGTTTTTTCATGTAAAAGTTCATTCACACGATCATAACTCGCATTCCCACGCTCTAATACATTAAACAAACGCCCAATCGCAAACATCGGCCAAACCAGCATTCCAATATAACTTATAAATGAAATTAACTGACCAATCGTGATCGTGTCATCCATGATAAAACGGCCGCCGATAATAATCGTCAATACATAAGAAATCCCGATAATCAGTGTAATAAACGGATCGAATAACGCATCCAAAAAGTTCACTCGCTTATTTTTAACGATCGCATCATCAATTTTCTCTGTAAAATCTTGAAGATCTTCTTTTTCTTGTCCAAAGGTTTTGATAACCTTCATCCCTGTAATACTTTCTTGTGTCTTATCATTGATCGTTGAAAAAGCAGCTTGTGAATCACGGAAAGCATCATGTAATTTAGAGCCTAACACTCTTGATGTCACTGCCAATAATGGTAATGGAATCAATGCAATCAAGGTTAAACGCCAATCAACGAATAAAATCATCGCCACAATGGTTGCACCACCAGTGATCATAGAGTCTGCAAAGGTTAAAATCCCCGCTCCAGCTACATTTTGGATCGCATTTAAATCATTCGTTGCATGTGCCATCAAATCTCCTGTTCGATACTTCTGATAAAACACATTATCCATTTTTGTGAAATGATGGAATAGTTGCCGTCTTAAATCTTTTTCCAGCCTTGCTGCACTTCCCCAGATATAAATTCGCCAAATATAACGAAAAATATACTGTGCTAAAGCTGCCAACAATAATATACCCACCCAAAATAAAATAGGTTGAATCGCCAAATCCTTTTCAGCAATCTTATCAACAACGATCCCAATAACTTTAGGCGGAACTAATTGAACAAGTGCAACCATAACCAATGAAAATACACCAATAATATAACTTTTTTTCTCCTGTTTGAAAAACCACCCTAATTTTTTAAATATAGACATGTACATTCTCCTCTTCTAATTTAACTCCTATGCGCTCACACCATTCTTTTGTTGTTTTCCCATTTCTGTACAACTCCTTTCATTCATAAAAATAAGCACAAAAAAAGCGGACCAAAAAATCGGCCCGCTTGTGTGTTTGAATTCTGAATAGCAACTAAGAACCTTACTTATCTCCTTGGTTCTTCATTTGCTGCATCATTTGACGAATCTTCTTCTCAGAAGGTTTTTGCCCCATAGACATCATCATCATTCGTAACATATCCTCATTAACGGGAGGATTCTTTTTGAAATAGTCTTGCATATATTTGCGCGCAAGGAAAAATCCGCCTGCTGCACCTGCTAATAAAGCGATAATCGCGATTAATACTACTAAACCTGTTGACATATAAATCTCTCCTTTCTACCTAGAAAAGCCAAACAAGAACTTCTGCTAAAGGTATCTCATGCAGTCATTATTCTTGTTGAACTTACCATTTTTAAATTTATAGGGATATTTATCCCTTTTTTATATAATTGCTCTCAAGAAACTATTTTACTAGAAAGAAGCGGAAAAGGAAAGGTCTTTTGTCAGATTCCTCACAAGAAATTTACGAAAGATCATTTCCTCAGCTAGGCTCTCGAAAAAAAGATAACATCTGACTGAGATAAAAAGCATCTCACTCGTTTTTCCTATTTTTTTGTCGAGCCCGAACAAGCTCATTCAGCTTTTAATTTTATCTAGCTTCAAGAGCTGGGCTCTCGGAAAAAAGATAAAACCCGACGGAGATGAAGAGCATCTCACTCGTTTTTTCCTATTTTTCTGTCGAGCCCGAACAAGCTCATTCAGCTTTTAATTTTGGGCTTCTATTTTTTCTAATAAATCTGGATCAAATTTTTGTGATTTTAACATGGCTATTTCATAGCCATATGGTGCTTTACTTGTTTTTTTATCTGCACCAACATAAGGTGTTTCTAAAATTTTAGGCAAGTCTTTTAATTTTTCATGATGAACAACTTTATTCAACGCATCAAAACCAATAGTTCCAAAACCGATATTAGCATGGCGATCCTTGTGTGAGCCCATTGGGTTTTTAGAATCATTCACATGGACAACTTTCAAGCGATCTAATCCAATGATTTTATCGAATTCTTCTAGAACACCATCAAAGTCCTCTTTAACATTATATCCAGCGTCATTGATGTGACAAGTATCCAGCGTTACGGATAGCTTTTCATTTAACTTAACACCTTCAATGATTGTTGCCAACTCTTCAAAGGTACGACCTAATTCAGTTCCTTTACCTGCCATTGTTTCCAATGCAATTTGTGGTACTTGCTCTTTCCATAAAACTTCATCTAGGCCTTTGATGATTTGTTTTAAACCTGCATCAACTCCAGCGCCAACATGGGCTCCAGGATGTAAGGTGATTTGAGTTGCACCTAGGGCATGCGCACGTTCAATTTCTTGACGTAAAAATGAAGTAGCAAAGCCAAAATTTTCTAATTTGATTGTATTTCCTAAATTAATGATATATGGCGCATGAACCACAATATTGCTTAAATCATGCTCGGCCATAAACTTTTGACCTGTTTCGATATTCATCTCTTCAATTGGTTTACGGCGTGTATTTTGAGGTGCTCCAGTATAAATCATAAAAGTTGTCGCCCCATAACTAGCCGCTTCTTCCGCTGAACCTAACAACATTTTTTTACCACTCATACTAACATGTGAACCTAATAACATAATGATCCTCCTAATTTTAAAAGTTGAACGAGCTCGTTCAGCTCCGACTGAAAAATAGGAAAATCAGAAGGTGACGCTTTTCGTCACATTCGGATTTTATCTTTTTTCCTAGGAGCTAGCCTGTGAAGCTAGATAATTTAAAAGCTGAACGAGCTCGTTCAGTCTCGACTGGAAAATAGGAAAATCAGATTGAGGTGTTTTTTACCTCATTCAGATTTTATATTTTTCCCGAGAGATTAGCTCGTGAAGCTGAATAATATAATAGCCCTGTTTAGCTTTTTTCACATCACATCAATCCTACTTAAGAATTTATATGATCAAAGCAAAACATAGTGTTAACCCAAACAGCTAAACAATTCAAAAATGAATAATTGTAAACATATTAGAATTTTCCATCCTTTAAAAGAGTACGTGAAAGAACTGGAAAAAACAATCTTTTTGCCTCTTTGTTCTAACAAAATTTTACTTCTTATTTCTGTTATGAAAATGCGAATAACTATCGATCCATTCTTTCATCGAAATTTTACCAACTAGTTCTCCAATCAACTCATAAGGAATATTTTTTGGATTACTAAACCGTATACAACTTTTGCCCATATTCAACTTAGTCGGAACAACCTTTTGATATTCATCTTGAAACCACGATAAGAGAACTTTGTTTCCCATAATTCCCATATGATACAAGGATAAATGCTTTTTTTGAGCACCTAAGCTGATAAACGGTAATGGTTCATCTTTTCTATCTAAGTACCCATCTGGAAAAACATTTAAAGGAACAACATAAGTCGGCATCCCATATTGCAAACATAACTCAAAACCTTCAGGTATGTTTTCAGCAATGATCTTCGCTAATTTTTGATACGATTCCTGCCATTTTTCATCAATATTTTCTACGTATTCTTGTACTTCATCCACGCAAAGTTCCTCCTCCGTTTGCTAAAGATTGACGATAGAGTTCTTTAGATTTAAATCCTTTTTGTAAAATATCGATCATTTCATTTTTTCTTTTTGCTTGTGTTGTTTCTTGTTTAGCACTATAAATATACCGTGCCCAATCTTTTTTATAGCCAGGTGTGAGTTGATTAAACATAGCTTTCGCTTCTTTGTGATCCTCAATAAACGATTCTACAGCTGGTATAAATTGAATGTAATCATCGACACGGGCACTACTTACATTAGTTGATTTTGTTGTTCGTTCAACATTTTTCATACCAGTTACTGTAAAGGTCTCATCTAGACTAACCATCCGATTGAATTTCAACGTGCTACTTCCTATATAACCATCACTATCATCTACTTGAAGCGCTGGAAAAATTTCATCTCGATGAACAAATGTTGAATACACCGTGTTGCCTTTTTTAGGATAAGCTACAAAAAGCACACCATTTTTGTGAAGCAGCTGCTTTTCGATTACTTCTGTTACAATTTTTTTTAATTCTTCCATCGTCATGACAAATACAAAAATCATATCCGTAGGCTCCACTGGAAGTTGGCTCTGATCCTCTTTTAGCTCAGGTAAATACTCTTGACTTGGTCGATTAACAATTACTTTATTTGAATAAGTCATTAATTTTAACTTTTCAACAATCGATTTCCCCATTTTTCCCAGCCTTTCCGTCTATTTTACAAGCTACTGGTAGTGTACCATAAAATGATAGCGCTATTCACTTGCTAGCTTCTTTAAAAATCATATCAAATCCGCAGTTCCTCTCACCATGGTATACTAAAAGAAAATCCACTAAGAAAGTAGGCAGCTATCATGACACTTATTGAAAACTATATTTTAGAATGCCCGAAAGATCGCCAAGAAAAACTACAACAACTATACACCATAATCAAACAACTCGTTCCCCAAGCAACAGAAAAAATGACCTATGGAATGCCCACCTTCTATTTAAATGGTAATTTAGTTCATTTTGCTAATATGAAAAATCATATTGGCTTTTATCCTGCACCGACTGCTATTAAAGCATTTGAAAATGAACTGATACCTTTCAAAACAAGTAAAGGTGCTATTCAATTTCCAGTGGATGGTGAATTACCAACAGATTTAATTAAAAAAATCGTAGCTTTTCGAGTAAATGAAAATACGAAATAATAATGACTAAGAATAGATGCGTTGACTTCATTTGGATTATGTTTAGAAGCTTTTAGATAAGTACATTTTTCCATAACATAACGTATAATTAAAAATTTTCTCTATCAGTCAAAGTTTTTCTACTTATTTATCTTAAGTTTTCTCGATTAAATAGTTGTAAATAGCTGAACAACTGTTCATAGGAGTTTTTTTTTGCTATAATATCACGGAATGTATCATTATATTGAGGTGAAGCTTTTGGACAATCAGAATAACTCCCGTCAAACGGAACAACATTCTAAAAAAGTACCAGAAAAGAAGAAGATTTTTTTAATTATAAATGTAGTGATTCGTGTAATACAATCATTATTTGTCTTTGCAGTCGTTATCCTACTTTTAGGCGGCGCTTTAAGCCTTGGGATCGGTATGGGATATTTTGCTTTTCTAGTTGAAGATACGCAACCACCAACAAAAGAAGAACTCCAAACAGAAATCAGTGATATCACTGAAGTTTCCCAGATGACTTATGCGGATGGTACAACTATTGCTAAGATCAAATCAGATCTTATTCGAACAAGAGTCGATTCAGAACATATTTCTCCATTGCTCAAAAAAGCAATTATTTCTACCGAGGATGAATACTTCGAAGAACACAAAGGTGTTGTTCCTAAAGCGGTCATTCGTGCCCTTGTTTCTGATGCAACAGGTATAGGTGGGTCATCCGGAGGATCTACACTAACACAACAATTAGTGAAACAACAAATCTTGACAGATGAAACAACCTTCAAACGAAAAGCAAATGAGATTTTATTAGCCTATCGTATTGAGAAGTATTTCTCAAAAGATGAGATTGTGACTACTTATCTAAATGTTTCGCCATTTGGACGTAATAACAAAGGTGAAAATATTGCAGGGGTTGAAGAAGCGGCTAAAGGATTATTTGGCAAAAGCGCTAATGACTTAACACTACCGCAAGCAGCCTTTATTGCAGGTTTGCCGCAAAGTCCAATCATCTATACGCCATATAGCAATACGGGTGCCTTAAAAGCAGATGAAAACATGGCCTATGGAATGAAACGAAAAGATTTTGTTTTATTCAGTATGTATCGTGAAAAAGCCATTACTAAAGAAGAATATGAAGCAGCCAAAAATTATGATTTGAAACAAGATTTCCAACCGCAACAAGAATCCAATCAAAACACCGAAAGCTATCTTTACAATGCTGTATTAGAGCAAGCAACTAATGTAGTGATGGATATCAATATAGAAAAAGCGGGTGTAAAAAAAGAAACGCTTGATGATTTAGGACTTTCTCAATACAAAGATCAAGCACGAAAAGAAATTCAAAATCGCGGTTATACAATCCAATCAACAATTGATCAAACGGTTTATGATACCATGCAAAATGCTGTAGCAAACTTTGGCTACATGCTAGACGATGGGTATGGTGTCGGATTTGTTGAGACCGGAAATGTTTTGATGGATAATAAAACTGGTAAAATCATAGGTTTTGTAGCGGGGCGTGACTTTAATGTTAGCCAAAGTAATCATGCACTAGATACAGTCCGACAAGTTGGTTCTACGATTAAACCGATTTCTGTCTATGGACCGGCTATCGATCAAGGTTTGATCGGTTCAGAAAGTCGCTTAGCCAATTATCCTACCACATACAGTAGTAGTGGCAAGCCGCTAGAGAATGCAACAAATTCTGGAACAAATACATTTGACACCGTCCGTCATTCATTAGAATGGTCGTATAATATTCCAGTTTACCATCTAAATGAAGCCATGAAAGCACAGATGGGCGATGAGAATTTCTCTTACAATAATTATCTAAGTAAAATGAATTATCCTGCTAGCGATGCTTGGGCTTATCAATCCGCTCCTTTAGGGTCTGTTGAAACCACCGTTCTAACACAAACAAATGGGTTTCAAGCACTTGCTAATAAAGGCCAATATCAAAAAGGCTATATGATCGATAAAATCACAGATAATAGCGGAAAAGTTATTTATGAACATAAAGATGCGCCCGTTCGTGTCTATTCTGAAGCGACCGCTTCGATCATGAATGACATGATGCGTTCTGTCTTAGATTCAAAAATAACAACGCCTTTTAAAAATATGGTCAATGGACTTAATCCTGCTTTTGGAAATGTTGACTGGATCGGTAAAACAGGAACAACCGATTTGTACAAAGATGCTTGGTTAGTTGTTTCGACACCGACGATTACCTTAGGTTCATGGACAGGCTATGATAATCCAACAGCTATGAGTCCAAATAGTGGAGATCAAAATAGTGCCTACTTAGCAAATCTAGCAAATGCAGTCTATTCAGTCAGACCTGATTTATTCGGCACTGGTGAAAAATTCACTCTTTCAAAAGACGTAATCAAGTCAACTGTCTCAAGCTTTACAGGAGAAAAACCAGGTACTTTCACCTATAACGGCGGAACTTATACAGCTCCTGGACCAAATGTCGAATCTTTCTATGCGAAAGATGGCGCTCCGAAAAGCCAATATAAATTTGGATATGGCGGATCAGATGCAAACTATAGCGCTTATTGGGGACGCTATGCGACAACGCCTTCCTCTTCAAATGCAGGCTCAACAACGACACCTTCTTCTGAAAAAAAAGAAGATAAGAAAAAAGAAAACACAACCCCTTCTTCAAGTGAAAAAAACAATAACTAATCTCTAGAGGCTCAAACAAAACGGCAATATGTTTTGTTTGAGCCTCTTCTAATTTAATGTGTATTATTTAAACGATATACCTCTTCTAAATCTTCTTCTAAAAACGGCTGATCTTTATAATAAAATTTATGATCTTTTTCATTGATTTCACGGATTACTTTGCAAGGGTTTCCAACTGCAACCGAATTTTTTGGAATATCCTTTGTCACAACGCTACCAGCGCCAACAACACTATTTTCACCGATTGTTACACCAGGACAAACTGTCGTATTTGCTCCAATCCAACAATTATCCTCGATCGTTACTGGATTGCCATACATCAAACGCCGATAAGCAGGATGAATGGGATGCCCTACCGTTGCGATTGTCACGCCCGGACCAAAAGCAACTTTATTTCCGATCTTAATCGGCGCATCATCAATAAAAGTGCAGCCCATATTTAAGTAACATTCTTCACCAAGCTCAATATTACTGCCATAACAAAAATAAAAAGGCGGTTCGATCCACGCATTTATTTTTGTTCCAAAAATTTCATCTAAAAGCTGAAATTTTCTTTCTACTTCGTCAGGTGACGTTTGATTAAAAGCCCTCATTCTCCTTTTTGCCTGTAATCGCTCCTCAGGCAATCCTTCACAATCATCTAAAAATAATTTACCAGTCATGATTCTTTCTCGCATATTCATTGAAATTACTCCTTTTAGTAACTATAGTGAGAACCGATTTTTTTCAATAAAAAACACTCCCTAATGTAAGTATACTAGCTTTGAACTCTAGTTTCTACTTTATAGGGAGTGTAGCTGATAAGCAAGAATACTTACAGCTAGGCTATGTTATTTAGTTGAACCTTTTTGATCCATACCATATGGTAAGATAACTGTCTTATCTTCAATTTCTTCTTTGTTCATTAATTTTGTCAATAAACGCATTGAAACTGCACCAATGTCATACAAAGGCTGTGTTACGCTTGAAAGACGAGGACGAGAAACTTCTGTCAGCAATGAGTTATTACTTGTAATGATCTCGAATTCTTCTGGTACTTTCACACCAGCATCAATCATTCCATCTAATAAACCAATTGCTAGTTCATCATCAGTCACATATGCAGCTGTCGCACCACTATTACGAATACGTTCAGCCAATGAAATACCTGCTTTAAATTTATATTCAGACTCAAAAATCAAGCCTTCGTTGTAAGATAAACCATTATCAGCTAGCGCTTCTTTGTAACCTTTGATACGATTTTGACCATTGATAGGATCGATCAATGCACCACTAACAAAGGCAATTTTCTTATTGCCGTTTTTAGCTAATAAATTCGTTGCATCTTTCGTCGCTTCAGTATAATCAATGTTTACACTACCTACTTGTTCATCAGGATCGATCGAACCTGCTAAAACAACAGGTGTTTTAGAGCGAGAAAATTCCCCACGGATCTCATCAGTGATATGATGCCCCATGAAGATGATTCCATCTACTTGTTTTGCCAAAAGGTTGTTTAATACATTGACTTCTTTTTGATCATTGCTATCAGAATTCGCTAAAATAATATTGTATTTATACATTGTTGCAACATCATCGATACCTCGCGCTAACGAAGCAAAAAAGATATTACTGACATCAGGGATAATAACACCTACAGTCGTTGTTTTTTTACTTGCTAAGCCACGGGCTACAGCATTGGGACGATAATCTAAGCGGTCAATTACTTCTAACACTTTTTTTCGTGTAGCAGGCTTCACATTCGGATTGCCATTGACTACACGAGATACAGTCGCCATGGATACATTTGCTTCACGAGCAACATCATAAATAGTAATTGTTTGTTTTTCCATGTTAATTCTCCTAAGTATTTATATTTGTTTTCATTTTCTGAAAACGCTGTTTACATTTCTCACTAAGAATAGCAGAGTTTTTTTATTTTTGCAACCGTTTTATCCCATTTTCATGAAAATTTACTCCATATTTCAAAAAGCGCTTTTTCTCATTTCGTGGTATGATAAAGATAAGTTTTTTAGCGTATAGCTTTAAAGAAAGAAGGATATCTATGAATCAAGAAAAAATGAATGAACTAAAAAAATGGATGGCCAATGAAAATATCGATCTGACTTATATTAGTGATCCTGGACATATTGCTTATTTTTCCGGCTATAAAAGCGACCCTCATGAACGAGTGTTAGCTTTATTTATCTCATTAAATCAGGACCCTTTTTTATTTACTCCAGCTTTGGAAGTTGAAGATGCTGAAAAAAGTTCATGGGCCTACCCGGTTTACGGCTATCTTGATAGCGAAAATCCTTGGGAAAAAATTGCTCAATTAATCAAAAAAAATGGTAACCCAAGTAAAATTGCTACTGAAAAAGAAGCCTTGACTGTTGCCCGCTTTGATATGTTAAATAATTATTTCCCAGCTACTGATTTTTCAGCTAGCGTTACCCCCGTTATTGAAAAATTACAACTCTTAAAAACGCCATCTGAAGTATCTAAGCTGATGGAAGCTGGCGATTGGGCCGATGTTGCTTTAGAAATCGGTTTCAAAGCAATTAAAGAAGGCGCTAAAGAGCAAGAAATTCTAGCTGAAATCGAATATCAGCTAAAACGTCAAGGCATACGTTCAATGAGCTTTGATACCTTAGTCCTAACTGGAAAAAATGCTGCTAGCCCTCACGGAAATCCTGGAAATACAGCAGTTGCTAAACAAGATTTAGTACTATTTGATTTAGGTGTTGTTTATAACGGCTACTGTAGTGATGTTACACGGACTGTTGCATTCGAAGAACCAACAGATTTCCAAAAAGAAATCTATTCTATCGTTTTAGAAGCACAATTAAAAGCAATGGATGCAGTAAAACCTGGTGTTACTGCTGGAGAATTAGATGAAGTTGCTCGCGGCGTTATTAGCGACCATGGCTATGGTGAGTATTTCAATCACCGTCTTGGGCACGGTATCGGAACAACGGTTCATGAATATCCATCTTTGGTCACAGGAAATGATCTAGTTATTGAAGAAGGTATGTGTTTTTCAATTGAACCAGGAATTTATATTCCTGAAAAAGTTGGCGTGCGTATCGAAGATTGTCTACATGTGACAAAAACAGGTTGTGAAGCTTTTACAAAAACACCAAAAGAATTAATCATTATCGACTGATCACTATAAAAAAACAAAGCCCGCATTCTTTTTTAGAATGTTGGCTTTGTTTTTTCACTCTATTTACCTTTAACATTTTCAACTGTTTCTTTAACAGCTTTCTTTGTATCATGCTTTGCTTCTTCTGCTTTTTCAGGTACATCTTTCGTTGCTTCTTTTGCTTCAGCAACACCTTCTGAAACTGTTTCTTTTGCTTTTTTCGCAGATTCTTTAACATCTATAAAGATATCATCAGATGCATCTTCAGCAATGTCACCTAATTCATCTACTTGATCATTTACGTCTTGTGCAGTCTTTTTAAAACGATCAGATAAATCTCCCGTTTGTTTTTTAAATGATTCTAATACTGTATCAGATACGCCTTGAGCCTTATCTAAAGAATCTTTCGTTTTATCTTTTACATTACCAGCTAAATCACCAGCCTGCTCGCCTAGTACATTCGCTTTATCTTTAGCGATAGATGATAACTCAGAACCCTTTTGTAATGCGTAATCTGTGTAATCTGTTGCTTTATCTTTAAAATCGTCTGCTTGGTTTGCTAAATCTTCGCGTAATTCTTTACCCGATTTTGGTGCTAATAAAAGTGCCGCTACCGCTGCTGCCGTTCCACCAATGATTGCTCCTAAGAAAAATCCACCTTTTTTCGCCATGTTTATTCCTCCATTATCTATTTTTATTTGATTGTTTCGCTTGTTGATGATTTTTTAGGTCGAAATGCTCTAAACGCTGCTCCGCCGACCTTACTTACAACACCAGCTTTTGCTGTCGTTTTTCCTACAGCCCCAACTTTTCCAAGTAAGTTTCTGCTAGAATAATTTAACTCAGAAACACTTTCACTTAATTCTGCTACAGCTTCAAATAAAGGATCGATCGTCGCTACCTTCTTATTGACGTCATCTAACAATTCGTTACTTTTTACTAAAAGTCCCTCTACTTGTCTAGATAATATATCTACATCTTTCGTTACGACCTCAATCGTTTTATTTGCTTCATCAACCGTGGTAGTTACTTTATCTACCGTTTTGCTGATTTTCATCAATACTAAAACAATAAATACTACTAATACAGCAAACGCCACTGCAGCAATAATCGCTGCAACCTCTCCACCTGTCATCTTCTTGCTCCTTCCATCAATTATTCCATGCTCTTAGAATAACACCAACTGCTATTTTTCACAAATTATTCAATTAGCTTTGTTGTCTTAATTATAACAATTTATAAGCGACACCACTAGATTTTATAAAAAAAGACAGAACAAATTTTGCTCTGTCTTCAAATGAAAAAAACCTATAAAATGTCTAGTCTATTTCTTTTTTAGTAGCGTCTTCTTTAGCAAGCTCAGCTCCTAATTCAATGATATATTCACGTAAGTTGTCCTTCACTTCTGGGTGAACTAAGCCATATTCAATACTTGTTTTCATAAAGCCAAATTTATCACCTACATCATAACGTTTACCTGTGAATTCTCTAGCAAACACGCGTTGTGTTTTGTTCAACGTATCAATAGCATCTGTTAACTGGATTTCACCGCCAGCTCCTGGTTCTTGTGATTCCAATACGTGGAAAATTTCCGGTGTCAACAAGTAACGGCCGATGATGGCTAAATCACTTGGTGCTTCTTCCGGTGTTGGTTTTTCAACAAAATTATTTACGTTATATAGTCCTTTAGAAACTTCAACTTCAGGATTAATGATTCCATATTTTGATGTTTCTTCATGTGGAACTTTCATAACAGCAATCGTTGATGCATGTGTTTCATCATAATCATTCATCAATTGTTTTGACAAAGGTACTTCGTCTTCCATGATATCATCGCCAAGCATTACAACGAATGGTTCGTTTCCAACAAATGCTTTTGCTTGTAAAACTGCATGACCTAATCCTTTAGGGTGAGATTGACGAATAAAGTGAAGATTAACATCTGTTGTTTCTTCTACTAATTTTAATAGATCCGTTTTATTTTTCTCACGTAGATTACTTTCTAATTCAAAGTTTGCATCAAAATGATCTTCGATTGGTCGCTTTGCTTTACCTGTCACGATCAAAATATCTTCGATTCCTGAAGCTAGAGCTTCTTCAACGATAAATTGAATCGTTGGTTTATCTACGATCGGCAACATTTCTTTTGCCATTGCTTTTGTTGCTGGTAAAAATCTTGTCCCCAGTCCAGCTGCTGGAATAACCGCTTTTTTTACTTTCATGCCATTAGGCCTCCTAAAAATTATATAGAAAATTCATTTTCTGTTTTACCATCACGCAACATAATTTCTTTTGCTGCTTGTTTTACATCTTTACCTTCATACAAAACCTTATAAATTGCTTCAGTGATTGGCATATCAACATTCAACTGCTGTGAAAGCTCATAGGCAGCTTTTGTTGTAGAGACGCCTTCAACAATCATTCCCATGTTTTCAAGAACCTCGTCTAGACTATGTCCTTTGCCCAAAAGATTTCCAGCTCGCCAATTACGCGAGTGAACGCTGGTACACGTAACAATCAAGTCACCGACTCCGCTCAAGCCAATAAAAGTTAAAGGATTCGCTCCCATCGCCACACCTAGACGGCTTATTTCCGCTAAACCACGCGTCATAATTGCAGCTTTCGCATCATCACCAAAACCTAAGCCATGGATTGCACCTGCACCTAAAGCAATAATGTTTTTCAACGCAGCTCCTGTCTCAACTCCGATTACATCATCATTTGTATAAATTCTAAAGTAATCATTCATAAATAAGGATTGAACATATGTCGCCTCTGTTAAATTCTCACTTGCAGCAGTGATCGTTGTAATATCATGAACAGCAACTTCTTCTGCATGGCTAGGTCCAGATAAAACAACGACACCCCGCCTTTTTCCTGACGGAATTTCTTCCATCAAAACTTCAGATATTCGTTTATGACTTCCTTGTTCTAAACCTTTACTAGCGTGTATAATCAATGGTTGATTTTTGCATTTTGCTGTAAATTCATGAGCAACTGTCCGAATTGCCTTTGTTGGAACTACAAACAAAACTGCATCTGCATCTGCAATACATTCTTCTAAGGACATCTTCCCTTGAATTGACTCTGGGATAACTAGGTCTGGAAGATAGTGATGATTCGTATGGTAGGTATTGATTTCATCAATTTGCGCCTTATTATGTCCCCATATGCGAACCTCATGACCATTTTCTGCTAAAACTTGGGCCAATGCAGTTCCCCATGAACCAGGACCTAAAACAGCAACTTTTTGTTTCATTGGTGAAAATCTCCTTTCAAAATAAGAAAAGCTGAACGAACTCGCCAGCTCTGATAGAAAGATAGGAAAAATTGATTGAGTCGCTCTTTGACTCCTTCAATTTTTATCTTCTTTCCGAAGAGCTAGTTTGGTAAGCTAGATCATAGAAAAGCTGAACGAATCGTTTAGCTCTGACAGAAAAATAGGAAAAACTAACTGAGTTACTTTTTGACTCCTTTAGTTTTTATCTTTTTTTCGAAGAGCTGATTCAGTTGAGTTAGATCAAAATACTTCTATTATCACTATCTACCATTCAACTTCTTATTTCTATAACTAAACACATTAGTCTACTAAATTTATAACTTTCATACCCATCTAACATTTTACCATAGCTTAGCTATAATAGGCAGACTTAAAGAGCCTTTTTTACTGTTCCTTTTTCACGGTCATAAAATTTTAATGACCCTTTTTTACGACGAATGATCACGAGCGCAATTGCCCCGAAAAATAACACTAGAGAAACAAGTTGAGAAACTCGAATACTTCCAAATGCATATAGACTATCTGTCCGCATCCCTTCGATGAAGAAACGTCCGAAAGAGTACCAGATGATATAGCCAAAAAAGACTTCGCCTTCTTTTAAGAAATTTTTCTTTTTCCTTAAAATGATTAATACAATAAAGCCTAAAACATTCCAGATAGATTCATATAAAAAGGTTGGTTGATGATACGTTCCATCAATATTCATATTATCGATAATAAATTTAGGCAAATGCAAACCTTCTAAAAATGATCGCGTTGTAGCTGGACCATAGGCTTCATGGTTCATAAAATTACCCCAACGTCCAATTGCTTGTGCCAAAATAACACTTGGTGCGGCAATATCCAAAAAGGTCCAAGTTGAAATAAAACGATGCCTTGTAAAGAAATATAATGCAAGACCTCCGCCGATCAATCCACCATAGATTGCTAAGCCGCCATTTCTGGTCAAAATAATTTCAATTGGGTTATCAACATAATCCTGCCATTGAAAAATAACATAATACAAGCGGGCACCAATAATGGCACTAGGCAACCCCCACAACATAAAGTCAATCACGTCATCTTCTTTTAACCCGACCCGAACTGCTTCTCTACTACTTAGCCAAACAGCTAGTACGATTCCTGAAACAATAATAATTGCATACCAGTAAACAGCTATCCCAAAAAGATTAAGCGCTACTGGATTTACTTGTCCTAACATTGGCTTCCTCCTAATTTAAAAGCTGAACAGACTCGTTCAGTTCCGACTGAAAAATAGGAAATTATGATTGAGACGCTTTATGTCTCACTCTTATTTTATCTTTTTTCCGAGGAACTAGCCTGTGAAGCTAGATAATATTACAAACAGAATGGGCTCGCTCAGCTCTGACAGAAAAATAGGAAATTATAGCTGAGGTCTTCTTTACCTCAGTCATAATTTATCTTTTTTCCGAAGTGCTAGCCCGCGTATCTAGATATTCCCTGAATTTTCCTCAATCAAACGAGTCAAACGGTCTTCAAATGCTTTTGTTGCATCATAACCCATCGTTTTTGCCCGGAAATTCATTGCAGCAACTTCAATAATGATTGCCACGTTCCGCCCCGTTTTAACAGGAATCCGAATCTGAGGAACATCAACACTCGCAATTTCAACCATTGCATCATCTGATCCTAAACGGTCATATTTCTTGTCTTTTTCCCATGCTTCTAAATAAACAACAAGTTGGACTTGCATAAAGCCACGAACCGCACTTGCACCAAATAAATTCATTACGTCGATAATCCCAATACCACGAATTTCAATCAGATGCTGTAAAATTTTAGGTGGTTCACCAACAACTGTCAATTCATCTTGCTGATAAACATCCACTCGGTCATCTGCAATTAATCGATGGCCACGTTTGATCAACTCTAACGCAGTCTCACTTTTACCAATACCGCTATCCCCTTGAATCAAGACACCCAGTCCATAAACGTCAACTAAAACACCATGTACGCTAGTTCTTGTTGCTAAACGACTGTCTAGGTAGCTAGATAACTCTCCTAATAATCTAGATGTAGAAATCGGCGAGCGTAAAACGGCTAAGCCTTTTTCTTTCGCTGCTTGTACCATTTCTTCCGGTGCTTCTAATCCTCTAGAGATAATAAAAGCCGGCGTATCCTTCTCACATAAACGACGCATCACCATCAAACGTTCTTCAGGTATCATTCGTTCAGAAAATGTAATCTCCTTACTACCAAATAACTGCAAGCGATTATGAGGATAATAATTAAAGTAACCTGTCAATTCCAGTCCAGGACGGGAAATATCTCCTGTTGTGATTTCTCTATTTAAACTTTCTTCATCGCCATAAACGACTTCTAAAGAAAGCTTCTCTACCAGTTGATGAATTTTTACAACTTCTTCCATCTTTATCATTCATTCCTTTCCAGTTCTCTACTCGTTCCATTTTATCATTTCAGGTGGGAAGTTTCTAGCCATTAGGAAGATCTCAGGGGTTTATTTGATTTTCTTTATATCTTATTATTTATTTTGACTAAAGAAACATTATAAATATGCAACTTTGTTAAAGTCTAAATGTAATTACCTGTTCTTTCAATTTTTCGATAGTAATATGCTTCACTCAATGATTCTATGTTACTTTTCTCTTTTAAAAAATAAAAAAAGGTGACTGATGTACCACTCTCATCAGTCACCAAGCCTAAAATAGGCCAATTATTTTACTATAACGTTTCAACACTTATGACTTATTGTCGAACTAGTTCTAACTTTTGTTCGTTGACAATTACAGCATTCTCCTCTCCATTTGTTACATCAAGTGTCCGAACATTATACTCACTACCGTATACCGCTTCAACATGACCGAATCCTCCATCATATAGAATAGCATCTCTAAGGTTATAAACTGCTTCAAAATTGTCTGCGAAACCACTTGGTACAAGTTCAGGATACATTCTTTCTGCAAATTTGTACTCATCGTACGCAATTCCTACATGCTTAAGATACCAGAGACTACCGTTTGATTCTGCAAAATAGACCTTTGCCTTAATTTTAGAAGTTAATTTGATAGCCGCTTTTGTTGACACTCTACTCACTACGAGTTCTAATCTATATTTTTTATGTGCTGGTACTCTTGTATTTTGAGCTGGCACTGTAAAAGTCTCCGTGTGAGACTTTGTACTAGAATCCTCTTTGTTAAAATCAGCTTGAAAACGGATCGTTGAGGAAGCGTTCACCATAAGATCAAAACTGACACTGGATTCTGCTCCTAGCGAATAATTTTGCGTGATGGTCGATGTTTCTGACTCTTCAATGACCTCATTACGAGATACTGAGGTAAATACCTGTTCTTCATCGGAATCGTTTACAAAAGTGTTCATATCAATATATTTGGGCTGGAGATTATCGTGTGTGATATCGTATACTCTTACATGATTATCATAGGCTTCAAAATCACCTGGATATGTTAATGTTGGCACTGAACCAGGAGGTAACGAATTAATCGCTTGACGATAAATACCAATACATTGTCCCATCATCATTAACTGATACTTTGGCTGTTCCAGACCTGATAATCTTGTACCAGTATCTTGTTTGACCAACAGATTATTTTGAACTGGTGTACTATTTTGTTTTTCAACTTCTGCTTCAGCAATACTTGCAACTGCTCCTACAGACGATAAACACATAATTGAAGTTATCATATAATAAAATATTTTTTTCATTTTTATCCCTCCTATGCTATTTTTATAAACGACTCTCCATCTTTTACCTTATTGCCTAATTAGTTCTATTATTTTTTCACTGACAACTACTGCTTTATCTTCACCGTTAGTTATGTCTAATATATGCGCACGAAAATCAGAACCATATACAGCCTTTACATGACCACGTCCTCCATCGTATAAAACAGGCATATCTTGATTACTCGCATCTGCTTGTACTTCCCAATTTTGTATAAGATTCGGCAAACTAGAATCATTTTTTTGCGCTTGACGATAATGATTTATTAGTGGATTTACTTTTTCAAAATCTCGAGTTCCGTTTGCTCTTAATGCTTTATAAACATCCGCATTTATTTTAGAGGTAAGCTTGATATCTGCTGTTGTCGCTGTTTTTGCCATTATTAATTGCAGTTTATATTTTTTATGGGCTGGTACTTTAACAGTTTGAGAGTTCAAAGTAAGTGTCTCAGAATGGCTCTTCGTATTAGAATCAGCTTTGTTAAAATCTACTTGAAATTTAATGGCTCCACTAGCTTTTACTATAAGATCAAAACTAAGTCTTGATTCTACTCCCAAAGCATAATGTTGCGTAATCGTCGATGTTTCAGATTCTTCAAACGTCTCTGAGTGCGCAATTGAGCTATACACTTGTTCTACATCAGTTTCATTCGAGAACGTATCCACATCAATATACTTAGGCTCATAGTTATCATGTGAAATATTCTCTACTCTTATATGGCGATCAAAAGCTTTAAATTTTTCTACTGCACCTATAGGGACTGTATCCTTATCTATTTCACCATTTTTTATTTGATATTGACCATAGCAAAAACCAATGTACAATAATTCGTTCATTGCTTCTGCATCTCCTTCTGGTGTTTCCTGGTTCAGCAAAGGACTATTTTGTACTGGAGTAATATTTTCTTTTTCACCTACGGCTTCGGCAGCACTTGCAATTGACCCTACAGACGACAAACACATAACGGTTGCTAAAAAACAGCATAATTCTTTTTTCATTTTTTAACCCTCCTATCTTATTTTTATAAAAAATAGTTCATTTCGATAATCATCAGCCCTCGCTTTCTTTTAGAACTATTCACTAACTCTATTAGTGATTCCATCTATCTAAAAATATATATTTCTTCTTGTATTTTCACATTCAGTAAAACATTTATATGTTTATTAATATATTAATACATTAATAAAAATAAGAACATACGACATATGTTATACTTGCATTACTTAATGTCGTCAAATTATATAGTGTTACTATATTGACTAGATTCAACCATGCTTACTTATTGACTATCTCTATTTAATTCGTATACTTAGTTTGTACTATTTCCAGTGATAAAAACATGTATTGGATGTGTTTTTCATAAAAAATAATTTAAAAGAACAAGCAAGAAATCTACCTTTAGCCCCCGGTGTCTATTTAATGAAAGATAAACATGGAGTAATCATTTATGTAGGTAAGGCAAAAAAAATGCGTGAACGTGTGGGCAGCTATTTTGTTCAGAACAAACAACATTCAAGCAAAACAATTCGGATGATTCAACAACTAAATAGCTTCGATGTGATTGAAGTAGACTCTGAACTAGATGCTCTTTTGCTAGAATGCCAATTAATTCAAGAATACCGCCCAATCTATAATCGACAGATGAACTCTTTTGAAAAATATAAATATATTGAAATCAATATAGAAAAAGAAGACATTTCAATCAATATACGCACTGTCCCAACGAAAAAAAATTGCTTTGGTCCATTTTCCATCAATAGGAAACTTTCAGAACTAAAACAAATTTTAGAAAACCTATATGGATTAAACCAAAATAATTATTGGCAGCAGTCTTTCTCTGAAAATGCCGCACCTCCATTAGACCCAAAGACTGCTGCCGCAGAATTACTTGGTGCGTTTACACATGATAATCAGCTGCCTCAAAAGCGTTTAGAGAAAAAAATGATTTTAGCTTCTGAAAGTCAATCTTTCGAAAAGGCATTAAAATTACGCGAAGATTGGCACTTTCTCACACGCTTTTTCAATCAAAATAGAAAACTGGTTCTAGCAACTCAAACAAATTGGCAACTGCTTTATTTTCCTATTGATTCAAAAATAAAATATTATCTGATCTATCAAGGACTCGTGATTAACAGCCGTACAGTGACCAAACGAACCTTTACTAAATATGCACCAGATGAACTGGCAAAAAAGATTCTCCCCAATAATAGACCAGACAATAACAACACATTTTCGAAAGAACAAGTTGATTTTATTAATATTTTATACAGTTATATTAATCGACATAAGGAATGTCGATTACTTGATATTGCTGATCCATTTGCATAAAAAAAGGATAAGACCCAACTTACCGTTTGGGTTTTATCCTTATTCACTATATTTATCCAAATTACGTTCACTAACAATCGTATTGACTAATGACATGATTACAGCCATCAAGATTGCTGCACCAAAGCTAGAAAAACCGAAATTCATTTCTCCAACAAACGATGATGTCATTTTTAAAATTGCTGCGTTTACAATAAAACTGAATAAACCAAATGTAAGTAAAGTAAATGGCAGAGATAAAATCGTTAACACTGGTTTTACCAACATATTTAATATGGAAAGCACAAATGCTGCAATCACTGCCATCCAAATACTTCTTACAAAAATCATATTCGGAAAAATCACTGAGAGTGAAACAAATGTCAACGTATTAACGATCAAACGTTGAAAGTACGTCATTAAAAGTCACTCCAGTCATCATCATTCACTTTTTCCGCTTGTTTTCTTTGTTTTTGCCCATTAGCGTATGGGTTTGGATTACGGGTATTTCTGTTATATGGATTTTGATTGCCGTAGTTATTGTAGTTTTTGTTTTTACCAGAAGGAAGCAATACAGCTAACGCAATGTAAAGCAAGAATCCTGGAAATCCTGCAGAGAAAATAGCAAGAATAACATAAATCACTCGTACTATGGTAGGATCGACACCGATCCACTCAGCAATCCCTGCTAAGCTTCCTGTTAATACCACATTATTAGGAGATTTTGTCAATTGTTTTTTCATCTCTTTTCACCTCTCATCTTAAGAATTATACACTAGAATGGATATTGAGACAAAAGTTTTTTCTTTAAAAAAACTGAATCGTTTCCTGTTTGACCATTCTTTTTTTAGTTTCCTCTGATCAAAAGTTAAG
>NZ_JAFLWD010000020.1:0-115964 GCF_017316105.1 Candidatus Enterococcus ikei | reverse complement strand
AAATATTTTTTTGGTCTATTACAATTTTATAGAAGAGATTTCAATTCAACATCTGGATACTTATCCGCAAACCAACGCATAGCAAATTGATTTTCAAATAAAAATAGTGGTTGATCGAAACGATCTCTCGCTAAGATATTACGACTAGAGCTCATTCGTTCATCTAAATCAGCTGGATCGATCCAACGAGCGATTTTTGATCCCATTGGTGTCATAACGACTTCAGCATTATATTCATTCAACATACGATGTTGGAACACTTCAAATTGCAATTGTCCAACCGCACCAAGGATATATTCTTCTGTTAAATACGTTTTATACAGTTGAATAGCTCCTTCTTGAACGAGCTGATTGATTCCTTTATGGAAGGATTTTTGTTTCATCACATTTTTAGCATTGACTTTCATAAAGAGCTCAGGTGTGAATGAAGGTAGCTCTTCGTATTGCACTTTTAATTTACCTTCAAACAACGTATCACCGATTTGGTAATTCCCTGTATCATAGATCCCGATGATATCACCTGCCACAGCCTCTTCCACATTTTCTCTGGAATCCGCCATAAACTGTGTTACATTGCTTAACTTGATCTTCTTGCCTGTTCTACCTAAAACTACATCCATGCCGCGTTCAAAGGTTCCCGAACAAATCCGTACAAATGCAATTCGATCTCGATGAGCAGGATTCATATTCGCTTGGATTTTAAAAACAAATCCAGAAAATTCTTCTTCGTAAGGACTAACTTCTTCACCATCTTCTGTCTTATGACCATATGGAGATGGAGCGAATTGTAGAAATGTTTCTAACATCGTTTGTACACCAAAGTTTGTTAACGCTGAACCAAAGAAGACTGGAGTTTGATCACCACGAGCAATTTTCTCTGTATCAAACTCGTCGCCTGCTTCAACTAATAATTCAACTTCTTCTAATACTTGTTGATAAACACTATCCTTATGAAGTGGTAAATCACTCGGGATATCGCCATCCACTAATGGAATGAAACGTTCACCATTATTATTTTCAGGTCTATAGACCTCTACACGCTTGTTGTAAATATCATATAACCCTTCTAAACCTTTCCCCATGCCAATCGGCCAGTTCATTGGGTAAGATTCGATGTCTAGCAACTCTTCTAATTCTTCAAGCAATTCTAAAGGTTCACGGCCATCTCTATCTAATTTATTGATAAACGTAAAAATCGGAATGCCTCGTTTTTTAACAACTTGGAATAATTTCTTTGTTTGCGCTTCTATCCCTTTTGCGCTGTCAATAACCATGACCGCACTATCTACGGCCATCAAAGTCCGATAGGTATCTTCTGAAAAGTCTTCGTGTCCTGGTGTGTCCAAGATATTTACACGTTTTCCATCATAGTCAAATTGCATCACTGAACTAGTTACAGAAATCCCTCTTTGTTTTTCGATTTCCATCCAATCGGATTTTGCAAAATTTCCAGTTTTCTTTCCTTTTACTGTTCCTGCTTGGCGAATTGCTCCACCAAAGAGTAAAAGCTGTTCTGTGATCGTCGTTTTACCAGCATCCGGATGGGAAATAATAGCAAACGTACGACGGCTGTCTACCTGTTTTTTTAAATTTGGATTATTCATTTGTTGCTCCAATCTATTATTATTTTCACTCGAAAAAAAATTCATTTAGCTTTATAATTTATTTAAACAATTATCTACATCGGAAAATTCTCCCTATATCTTTATTCTTCAACTAGTGTAGTATATCATGGAATTACCTTGACTTTCAAAGGCTTTAGCTAAGTTTCACAAAAAAATAAAAGAGACCAAAACAAAACTCAATGAATTTTGTCTTGATCTCTATAATTGGGGAAGAAATAGATACTATATTTTATTTGCTAAAATACTAGCATTGTTACTAAAAATTGTTTTACACTTAACTAAATCAAGTATAAGGTTTGTTGTTTAATTGTGCAAATGTCTAAAATTTATGTCTAATTTCTTTATTAATATTACTAATTCGTTATTTAATCATCATACATATACTGTATTTCATAGTATTTTATATATTAGATCGTTATTCAATGATTGTATTTTCCTATGAATTATTCAAAAGAATCCCACACTTTTTCTTATATTGAGAAATAGACCGTTAAGGAGGTTACACCATGCTCGAAGCAATGATGTTGGAAGATACTGCCAAACGTAAATTAACGTTATTTAAATCATTAATTAGATTTTCTGATAAACAACACAGTATCAATTTTTTTGAAAACAGATTGGACTATTCATATAGCCGGGTCGTTTATCTGCTAGAACAGATTCAGCAAGATTTAACTAAAATGACTGGAACAAAAATAGAGATCCTTCAAACAAATGGTGTCCATTATAAACAATATAGTACGTATGATATGTACTATCAATACCTAATTACTCAAAGTGTTCCTTATCAATTATTAGTGTCTATCCTATTTTATCCAGATGATACTTTGAATAAATTTTGCGAGAAAAATTATCATAGTAGAACAACAGTTGTCCGTAAATCATCTTTACTGAGCAACTACTTTAAACAGTTTGGCATTAAAATGAACACTTCACAACTAAAGCTTTATGGTGATGAACGAATGATCAGAATCACTCTTTATACGTTGATTTGGCTGGCCTCTCAAGGAACTAATCTCCCTAAACTTTCTCATGCTCTGGTCAATTATGAAGAAGTCACTGACCTTATCAACCCTTATTTTCCTGATAGCAATAGTTACTCTGCTCATAAACAAATTACACTTATGCTGGATATCGTTTATCTGCGAATAACTTCGGGAAACATTCTAACTGAACGCACCAAAATTGATCCTTATATTCCAACTAATGAAACATATGCACAATCTTTTTTTGGTCATTTAATCAAGGACACAAACGCAGTGGCAGCAGAAGCTCAATTTGCTTCCTATCTATTGAGTTCTACGCCAAATTTTTTCAGAGAAGATGACCATCGTTTGTCGTTGTTACATAATTATTTAGACACCCACATAAATTCAGCTACTAAATTAATGAATGAATTTTGTGATTTTTTTAGTAACCAATTTGTACCCGATGATTTTTCATGGGCAGCGCAACCAATCCTCTTTGGAAATATTGGGAATATTATTTTCTCTTCAGTAATTATGGAAAAACCATTTCCAACACTGTTTCGTTCAATTGATCACTCGCTCTATTCAAAAAATGAATACTATTACCTGTTATTTACACACTTTAAAACCTTCTTTCGAAAAATCTCGAAAAGAAAAAATTTTGATTGGCTTAAAGATTCTATCAATCAATTATCAGATACATTGGCAGCACTTTTAGTTCCACTTTATAGTTCTTTTCAAGTAGATAATGTTGTCCGTATTGCCATGATCGCTGAATCTAATTACTTACTTGTTCAGCCTTTGACTCAATTTATTAACGAATTGCCTTTTGTGGAGTTAGTAGCCTATAATGCTGGCGAGTTTTCTTCATTTGATTTTCTTTTGACTACATCTGCCTATTTAATACCAGAAAAATGTCATTTGCCGTCTTTTGTGTTTCGTTTTTCTTCTGATAATGATGAACAATACATCGGTCTTTATCAAGCAATCAAAGCTCTTTACAATAAAAAATCTAGTAATCATTTTAAATAAAAAAGGAAGAGATAAAAAGCCATTTCGGCTCATCTCTTCCCATCTTTATTATCTTCTTGGTTCATCGTCTTCCATTTCTTTACGGAAAAAGCGACGATATTCTTCTGGTTCTTCATCAACTGTTTCTTCATCATGGAAAACAACTTTTAAGGCTAAAACCCTTGTTCCTTCCATTTCTTCAGAAGTCAGTGTGATATTACCAACATCAAATGACAATTTCTCTCCTTCATCAGGAATTGTCCCTAATGCCGTGATCAAGTAACCTGCCATGGTGTCAACATCACTCATGTGCAAATCTGTTCCGAAGGCTTCATTGAACTCGTCTATCAGCATTCTTCCTTGAACCAAATATTCATGATCATTGATTTTAGAATATAAATTTTCTACCTCATCGGTCTCATCATCGATTTCTCCAACGATTTCCTCTAACAAATCTTCCAACGTAGCTAAACCAACTACGCCGCCATATTCATCAAGTAAAATGGCCATTTGGTTTTGCGTTCTTTTTAGCTCGTATAATAAATCATCAATAAAAATCGTTTCTGGTACAAATAATGGTTCTTGGATAATATTCTTTAATTGAATCTTGTCAAAACCTAATTTATGCGCTGCTTTTAGTAAATTTTTAGTGTGCAGTACGCCGACAATTTTATCTTTATCTTCATTGTATACTGGAATTCTTGAAAAGTTTTGTGATAAAACGGCATCAATATTATCTTGGATATCATCTTCAATATCAATCATAAAGGCATCCGTGCGCGGAACCATTACTTCACGAGCTACTTTGGTGTCTAATGAAAATACACCTTGCAGCATCTCTAATTCATCATTATCTAAAACACCTTCTGATTCTAGCATATAACGCATTTCGTCACGCGTCATTTTTGAATCAGCATCATCAAATTTCATTGGTGTAAGTTTTGAAAGTAAGTCTGTAGAAGCAGATAACAACCATACAAACGGTCGAGCGATCACTCCTAATATACGTACAAATCCAGAAGTTGCTTGTGCTACTTCTTCTGATTTGTTCATTGCAATTCGTTTTGGATACAATTCACCAAAAACAATGGAAACATACGTCAACATAGCTAAAATAATAATATTCGCTATACTTTTTGCGGCAGCTCCGCCACCAAGAACGGGTGCTAGTCTTGCTGATAAGGTATCAGCTAGGGAAGCTCCGGACAAGATATTAACTAAAGTAATCCCAACTTGAATCGTTGATAAAAAGCTAGTTGGATCTTGCAAAATCTTTAATAACTTCTTAGCTTTCGCGTCTCCTTCTTCTGCTTTTTGTTCGACACGATTCTTATTTACTGAAACAACTGCTATCTCCGCTGCAGCAAGAAACGCATTGATCAAGGTTAATACGATCAATAATAAAATTTGCGCGATAAGCGACTGACTCTCGGGGTCAGCATTCATAATGTGCACTCTCTCCTCTTAAAATTATTCAGAAAACGCTGTACTTCGTTTTCCAATTTCATTTAGTAACAAACTGTTTACTAATCAATTTGATAAAAAACGTGACCACTTTTAGTAGTCACGTTAAAATCCTATCACAAACAGCGATTAATTTCAATATTCGATGTCATTTTTCTTTCATCGACATCTCATTTTCTTCACCAGTCAACACGATTTTTTCGCTTCTACTTTCTCGAATCATTCCCATCACATGAATAGCAACCGTTTTAGCAATTGCATAGAATGGAACCCCCAAGAAAATACCCAAAAGCCCAGCAATATTTCCGGCAACCAGTAACACAATAATGATCGTCAACGGATGAATCTGTAATGATTTTCCAATTACATTTGGATAAATGATATTTCCGTCAATTTGCTGTACTACTAAAACAACTATACAACAGAATACAGCTTTGATTGGTTCATCAAAAACAGTGACAAAAACAGCTGGAGCCAAGCCTATATATGGTCCAAGGTAAGGAATCAAATTGGCAAACCCTGCGATCACTCCGAATAAAAAGGCGTAACGAACACCTATCAATGAATAACCAATTGCTGTAAACGTTGCTACGAATAAACATTCAATAGCTTGTCCGCTAATATAGTTTGCCAACGTTTTGTTGATTTTTTCCAGCAATTCAGCAATGCTCTCCCGACGTTTCTCTGGTAAAAAACGCTCGATTCCAGGCACTAATCGATCTCCATCTTTTAACATATAAAATAAGATGAATGGTGCTGTAAAAATGACGATTGTTGTTGAGGCAACGGTTGAAACAACGGATCCTAAACTATTTGACAAACCGCTTAAAAATTGCTGAATAATATTTCCATAAGAAATGTCCAATTTCTCTATATATCCTGTTAGATCAACATCTTTAAACAAAGGCAATTCAGCCATTCTATAAACCCACGCTTCCACATTACTGAAAACCGTTGGCATGTTTGAAGCCAAACTGGCTAACTGAGAAGCCAACTTAGGAATAACACTGACTAAAATCAACACAATAGCCACAACTAAAATTAATAAAACGAGTATTACGGCATATGTTCGCTTCATCTTGGCTTTCATCAATAAATTAACGATTGGATTTAAAATATAATAAAGAAAACCTGCCACTAAAACTGGAGCAAATAGCGTTGAGAAAAACGTTCCGATCGGTGCAAATAGAAAATTGATTTTCGTTGAGACAAAAATCAACGTTGCAATAACTAGCAATTCTGCTGACCAAAAAAATAATTTTGATTGTCTTAATTTTTCAAACAAAGATGATCCTCCTTTATCACTAATAATATTACCTTTTATTCCCTTAATAAATAGAAAAACAATTGCTTGTTAGTAGATTTTAGCATACCTTTTCTTAAATTGAATAGCAATACTTCTTTGTACCTATTTTTACACTCAGACAATAAACAAACATCCGTCAAAATTACAGTAACGGATGTTTAATTTAGTTATTTTAGTTTATTTTTTGAAAAAGCCTTTGACTTTGTCAGCTAATCCGCCTGCATCAATATCAGGAATCATGCCTTTTAATTTTTCGTATTGTTCACCAATCTCATCTTTGTGCTCTTCAAGGAACTGTTTTGCTTTTTCAAAATTTCCTTCACCGATCAGTTCTTTCACTTTTTGTACAATTTCATCTGTATTCATCTTCTACCCACTCCTTCTTTTTTTATTTATAATGTACACTGTTCATACTGTTTTTACAAAAGATAGACTTCAAATTATTTCAAAGTTCTAATGTCTGATTTTTTGATGTATAATATATTAAATAATTATTTTAGAGGTGCCAAATGAAAATCGTCCATACAAAAGATACTATGAGTGATATTTACCTAGATGCTGTTAAAATCCGTCATCAAGTTTTCATGCAAGAACAAGGTGTTCCAAGCGAAATTGAAATCGATAAATACGAAGCTGCTTGTATTCACTTTGTCTTATATGGTGATGACAATGAAGCGATCGCTACTTGTCGACTATTACCTCTTAAAGATGGCGTGATGAAATTACAGCGCATGGCTGTTCAAAAAGAGTATAGAGGAAAAGACCATGGTCGACTGATCGTAGAAAGTGCTGAACAATTTTCTAAAGACCAAGGGTATAATACTATGACTTTAGGTGCTCAGGTAACAGCTCTTGGCTTTTATGAAAGAATGGGTTATATCAAAGATGGTGACATGTTCCTTGACGCACATATTGAACATTATAAAATGACTAAAGCCCTTTAACCCTTTATATTTTCACTGTCTAATCATAAAGAAAAAACCGATTTCAACAGAATGAAATCGGCTTTTTTCTTTGTATAACTATCTCACACCTAGTTTAAAAAATTAGTACCAGACAATAGGGATTTCATAAATAAGCTCATGTCGATAATATTTATCAGCTGAGCTCGCACCAAGGTGAATCTCAATGTTTGTAGCTTGTTCTTCAATATTACTGATTGTGATAATATTGCCTTTCAAATCTGGCTTAATTTCTTTATTCCAAGATCCATCTTCATTACTCATAGAGGCATAATTAACGTCTTTGCTCCCATCTGAAAATTGAGTAGAGTATTTCATTGGATGTTCAAATAATATTTGTTTAAATTTTTTGTCCACAATCATTTTAGGAGCAGTTACGTTAGATGCACCATTAAATCTATTTAAGTTTTTCAAATTCGAGAGAGGGGTAAGATCAAGTACTGGATAATGATATAAATCTAAAGACTCTAGCTTTTGTAACTCAGATAGATAAGAAATATCTTGCACCATATGAGTTCCTTTATCTTCTGTAGGATATGTGTAATATTGCAACATTTTTAAATTTTTCATTTTTCCGATTGGTCGCATATCAATACTTCCCTCTTCTGCAGGGATATAGACAGCAGATTCTACATTCGTAAGATATTGAGCGCCTTCAAGTGATCTACCTGTAAGGAACACATTGTCCACCCGCTCAACTTGTCTTACTGTTGGCAGCTCATCAGTAATTACTTCTTCCTGTTCCGTTTCAGGATTCCATTTTGCTGACTCTACAATTGACTTTCTCATTTCATCAGATGGAATATAAACTTTTCTCTCATCCGCAGTGTTACTTTTCCCTAAAGCAAAACTGACACAAATGATAGAGACGATTCCCAAACCTTTTAAAAACATTTTAACACTATTTCTCATGTTCTTACCTCCATTTTTATAAACAAATTATATCATCATTCATTATTTATGCAATAAAATTTTTATAAAATGTAAATAAAATAATAAATAAAAAAACAGTAAGGAAACTTACGTACGTTTTCCTACTGTTTTCTTCATTTAGCATCTTACAATGGCTATTTCTTTGATAGCTCTTGGTATCGCTTATACCAAATATCTACATAGGATTCAGAGAAAGGACCTTTTTCATTATTAATCCAATCGACCAACGTCTTAACATTTTCTTTTAGAATAAAATCAATATCTTCAGGATAATCCATGATTTTACTGTGGAATTCATATTCATCCACATCCAATAAACGTTTTTCACCATCAGGAAAAACTTTGATATCCAAGTCGTAATCAATGTATTTCAATGCTTCATCATCTAAAAGATACGGTGACGCTAGATTGCAGTAATAAGAAACCCCCTTTTCTCTAATCATCGCTATTATGTTGAACCAGTATTTTTTATGAAAATAAACAATAGCTGGTTCCCGAGTAACCCAACGTCTACCATCCGACTCTGTCACCAAAGTATGATCGTTGACACCGATCAAAGAATACTCGCTTGTTTTTAATACCATAGTATCTCGCCATGTTCGATGCAAATGCCCATCGTGTTTGTAACTTTGAATCGTTACAAATTCACCTTCTTTTGGAATTGCCATAGTCCCCCAACTTTCCCTAGTACGAAAAATCGCTTCTAAAAGCTGATTACTCTTCGTTTGGGTGTTCATTACACCGATATCACTACAATTATATCATAATTTTCAGCTTTGCATACTAAGTAGTTTGTTTTCTTATTACAATGAGAATATCTATTAAAATAAATGGTTTGATTTTCGTTTATTTGATGTTGAAATTGGAATAGATTTGTTTTGATTTAGTGGCTTTATACAGAGTTAGATCATTCAGTTGTCTGATATTATTTTCTTTTGATTTCATCTATTAGCTCTAAACAGAGCTAGACATAAATTCGAAAGGACTGAACCGAATGAATAAACCATTTCAATCCACTAGCTCTAAACAGAGCTAGACTGATTTCTTTGCTCGCATGGGTAAAGCGCAAGTGCAATTTCAATCCACTAGCTCTAAACAGAGCTAGACCATCATTTTTCTGTACGGACAATGAACTTAGCTATTTCAATCCACTAGCTCTAAACAGAGCTAGACCACCCCTCTTTTCTTTAGAATTTTATCCATATTATATTTCAATCCACTAGCTCTAAACAGAGCTAGACCGCTACAGGAGAATGACAAAGTTGTTGTGTCTGTTATTTCAATCCACTAGCTCTAAACAGAGCTAGACCCATCTGAAGGCTTCATAGCTGTTCCTACGTTACATTTCAATCCACTAGCTCTAAACAGAGCTAGACTGTGAAATTGATAAAAATACACGACATATTTTCACAATTCCAACACTAAATCTAGTATAACATTAAATTAAAATGAGAAAAAGTGCTATTTTCCCTCTAATTTCAGCAAAATTTTGGTGCGGATCTTCTAGGGATTTTATGTGCACTTAGGGTCCGCACCAAATATTATTCTTTTGTTTTAAATTCTTTATTGTACAGGTCTAACATTTTTTGCTGAGGTTTGGGAAAAACGTAACTTGAGAATGCTTCTTTTGTTGCCCACTCTTGATTTTCCTCCAAAGCTGTTAATCCTGTTTGTCGTCCGTAAAACACAAGAACATGCCATTTTAGATGGCTGAAAATATGGGTTACCTCTCCTAAGGTTCTTTTTTGCCAAACTACTTGAGAGTATTTTTCAAAAATTGCTGGATTTTCTTCAGCAACCAATAATGGTTCTTCAAAATCAAACGATAATTGTTGATCTTCTTTTACCCACATTTTTTGTAAAAACTCAAAACGTTCTTTACTGACTTCTTCTATCGGAAACAACCACATATTTGCTAACAAGCCTTTACTCTCACGTTGCTCTAATAGAAATTCTTGTTGCTTATTCTCAATAATTCCGCCAATGTAGTAAACATCTTTTGGTTTTAGTTTTTTAGATTTTACTGGAAAATTCGTCATCGTATTGTTTTTATAACTTAAGCAATAAGATTGAATTGGGCATTCCTCACACTTTGGCGATGTTGGTGTACAAATTGCTGATCCAAGATCCATCATCGCCTGGTTAAAATCACCTGGTCGTTCTTTATCAATAATTTTGTACATAGCTTCTTCAAAAACCTTACGGCTGCTGGCTTTAGCAATATCATCACTGATCTCAAACAAACGGCTGACCACTCGCATAACATTTCCATCGATGGCAGGTTCTGGAAGTTGAAAAGCAATACTGCCGATTGCTCCAGCTGTGTATGGCCCAATCCCTTTTAATTGACGAATCTCTTCAATTGTTTGGGGCATCTGACCATTAAATTCTGTGACGATCTGTTGAGCGGCAACTTTTAAATTTCTAGCTCTAGAATAATAGCCTAACCCTTCCCAAGCCTTTAAAAGTTTGTCATCTGGCGCTTCAGCTAAATCCTGAATTGTGGGAAACCATTCCATAAAACGATAATAATAATCGATCACCGTATCCACACGGGTTTGCTGCAACATGATTTCTGAAATCCAGATTCGATAAGGATCTAAATTCACACGCCAAGGTAAATTTCTTTTTTCTTTTTCATACCAAACGATAAACTCTTTCTGAAATGAATGAAGCTGCTCATCACTCCAAGTCTCCCAATATTTTTCATTCTTCATTTTCTAATTCCTTTTCATCAAAATATTGCTGAATTAAATCTGAATCAAATCGTTTTTGAAACAGTCCTTGTTTGACTTTCATCAAGCGTTTGTATGGATCTAATTTACGATGTTTTTCCCATAATTTATCGCCTTCTTTTCGGATAACATCTAATTCTTGATCTTCGTCTTTTTCAAATGACAATTCTTCAAGGGCTAAATCAATCACTTCTCGATTAAACCCTTTTTGCATCAAATGCATTTGAACTTTTTGTAAGGCATCTTTGAAACTCTTTGTCCGGTAACGTCTCATCGCTTTTTCGGCTGTGGCTTTTGCTACTTCTACTTGTTCATCCATAGTATAAAAAGTTAACCCATGTTGAATGTCTTCGTCATTCAAGCCTTTTCGTTTTAGTTGTTGTTCAATCATTTTGGGTCCTTTATCACTTGTTCGCATCAAAGTACGGACATAACTTTCACTAAATATTTTATCGTCTAAAAGGTTCATTTCTTCTAAGCGGATCACGATACTTTTTCGATCTTCCGGTAAAATTTCCTTTTCCTTCAAATAATCTAAAATTTCTTTTTTTGAACGTAACTGATAGCTTAAATAATTTAAGGACATTTGCAATCCCACGTCATAAGAACCAGCTTTTTTTATTTTTTCGACCATTTCATCTGATAATTCTTGTCCTTTTAACAAACGTTGTCGGACTAAAGTATCCTCAGACACACGTAATTTTTCTCCTGAAGACAGCCAGATAAGATAAAACTGACCTTTGTCTTTTGTAATTTTTGTAATTGTTTCCATCTTTCTCCGCCTTTCTAGTGAGAACATATATTCTACTATAACATATATTTGGCAGAAGCTAAACTAGGTAAATTGTGCTAAAATAAGAACTATTGATATATTTGATTAATAGATCTACGGATCAAAAGGATGGAATTATGACCACACAACTATTAAAAGAAGGACAAACGATTCCTTTAAAAATAAAACGTTTAGGTATCAACGGAGAAGGCATCGGCTATTACAAAAAGACGATCGTTTTCGTACCAGGTGCTTTACCAAAAGAAGATATCTCTGTAGAAATCACAAAAGTTGCTCCTCGTTTTGTTGAAGGACAATTGAAAAAAATCGTAAAAGCAACACCTGAACGTGTCGTGCCGCCTTGTCCAGTATACGAAGCCTGCGGTGGCTGTCAGCTACAGCATTTAGCTTACCCGGCACAACTACTCTTTAAAAAAGATCTATTAAAGCAGTCGCTAAATAAGTTCAGACCAAGAAACTATGAAAACTATCAACTACCCAAAACAATTGGAATGAAAAATCCTTGGAATTATCGGAATAAAGCGCAATTTCAATTACGTAAAATCGAGGGAGAAGTTGAGGCTGGTCTTTATCAAGCAGATTCTCATCGTTTAGTTCCTATTGATGATTGCCTCGTTCAACAACCAGCGACAACTAAAGTGATGAATGCTTTAGTTGAGCTATTGAACAAATACCAATTACCAATTTATAATGAACGAAAAAACAGCGGTATCTTCCGAACGTTAATGGTACGTGTCGGTGTTAAAACAAATGAAGTCCAAGTTGTTTTCATTACACAATCCGTAAAATTTCCACAGAAAAAAGCCTTGATCGAAGAAATCACACAACATCTTCCAGAGGTCGTTTCGATTATGCAAAACGTTCAAAATAAACGAACATCAATCGTTATGGGTGATGAGACGATCCACGTTTGGGGCAAAGAAAGTATTGAAGAACAAATCAACGAAGTGACATTTGATTTGTCTCCTAGAGCCTTTTTCCAGCTAAATCCAGAACAAACGGAAGTTTTATATAGTGAGGCTTTGAAAGCTTTAGAATTACAGCCAAATGAAACAGTCGTTGATGCTTATTGTGGCGTTGGAACGATTGGTTTAAGCATTGCTAAACAAGCCAAAGAAGTTCGGGGAATGGATATTATTCCTGCTGCGATTGAAGATGCTAAGTTGAATGCTGAACGCTTAGGTGTGACTAATACCCATTATGAAGTGGGAACAGCTGAAGAATTGCTGCCAAAATGGCTTCAGAACGGTTTTAAACCCGATTCAATCATCGTTGACCCGCCTAGAACTGGATTGGATCAAAAACTGTTGAAGGCTATTTTAAAGCAACCTCCAAAGAAAATGGTTTATATATCTTGTAATGTGTCCACACTTGCAAAAGATTTAGTTGATCTAGCTAAAGTTTTTGATGTTAAGTACTTACAATCAGTTGATATGTTTCCTCAAACTGCACGATGTGAAGTGGTCGTGAAATTGACTAAGAGATAATTTGCTTAAAAAGATCCAACAATCAGAATAAATCTGGTTGTTGGATCTTTTTTGAGCACTGTTAAAGTGTTTCTCCATTACTAGCTATAATCATTTTCATCCAATCATAACTATCTTTCAAATACCGTTTTTGACTCCCTTTCCCATAATCATCTTGATCAACATAAATAAATCCGTATCTTTTACTCATTTCAGAAGAAGAACAGCTGATGATATCAATCGGTCCCCAAGCACAATATCCTCTAAGATCAACACCATCTTTGATTGCTTCTTTCATTTGTTCGATATGACCTTTGTAGTAATCGATTCGGTAATCATCGTGAATCCTTCTGTCTTCCTCTAACTTATCATAACAGCCTATGCCATTTTCTGTGATATAGATCGGACATTGATAGCGGTCATAAAAAGAATTCAGCAATGTTCTTAGTCCAAGTGGATCAATCGTCCAGCCCCAAGGATTTGCTGGCAAAGCTTTGTTTCGATAAGGTTCATCATGTTTTGCATCACAAATTTGCGTATAGTAATAAGAAAATGATAGGTAATCTGCCGTATTTTTCAGCGCAACTTCATCCCCTTCTGCAAATTCTAGCTTAATGTCATGTTCTTTAAAATAGCGAAACGCGTAGCCTGGATAATAACCTCTCAATAATACGTCAGCAAAAAAATACTGCATTTGATTGATTTTCAGCGTTGCCAAAACATCTTCTGGATCACAGGTTGCCGCATATTCTGGACCGCCACAAAGCATCATCCCTACTTCATAATTTCCGTCAACTTGATGAGCATATTCAGTCGCTAAGGCCGATGCTACCATCATATGATGCACCCCTTGATATTTTGCCTCCTGTAAATTTTCTACTTTATCCTCGGCTATCCCTAAATGATTAAATGATTCATGACCGATCAAATTGATCTGATTGATTACGATCCAATATTTTACTTTACCTTGGTAACGGTCAAAAATAACTTTACAGTAACGAACAAAGAAATCCACCACTTCTCTTGAATACCAGCCTTTATAATTCAATGTAAGATTCAGCGGCATCTCATAGTGAGAAAGTGTAATCATTGGTTCCATACCGTTTGCGATAATTTCATCGATCAGTTTATCATAAAAAAGCAATCCTGCTTCGTTTGGTTCAAGGTCATCACCATTTGGGAAAATTCGTGACCAATCGATCGAGGTTCTAAATAGTTTTAAGCCCATATCTCCTAATAATTTTAAATCCGTTGGATAGGTTTCCTTGAAATTGATCCCCCATCTCTTCGGAAAAATACCTATTTTACTATTCAAAGCTTCTTCAATGTAACTGGTAGAAATTTCTGCGTTCGATCTTTTTTCTAATGGCAGATCCGCTCTAAATTCATTGATATCAGCAACACTTGTCCCTTTTCCTTCAAACTCATACGCGCCTTCACATTGATTAGCAGCAACAGCTCCGCCCCATAAAAAATTTTTTGGAAACCCAGTTGGTACTTGATACATACTTTTGACCCCTTTTCTTTAATTTTTTTCAAGTGATATTAAACGATCATTGAGTTGCTTAGCTATTTTGATTAAGTGATTAGCCATATTGATTTCACTGTAGATCGTCATCAATGTATCTTGCGCATGCGTGAATAACAAAGAGTGCTCATGTTGGTTTGTCTCTTCGCCCATTTCACTTTGGATAGCTTGCGTTTGAATTTTATGTGCTTCAGTAATATTCGTTTTGGCAACCTTCATTTCTTCTGTAGCTGTTTCAAAATCGTTCTTTTCAGTTGCAACAAGGGCATTTTTACAATTAACTCTGGCATCTCCAGCAAATAAAATAATCTTCATAGCTTGCTGTGATAATATATCGTCCATATAATTAAGCCTCCTTTATCGTTTGATTTTCAGCTTTTGTTTCTTGATCATCATATGCTTTAAAAAATGGATACCAAATAGCTGTCGATATCGCAAAAATAACTAGCATCAAGATAATCCCAGTAATCGTCCCAGTCGTAAACCAAGTTGCAAACGGAAACGGACAATACCACAATTCAAACTGAACTTTAGGAATTGGTGCAAATGGAATTACCTTTGTAAAAATATAAATCACGATCGGTAAAATAATTCCTTGCAGCCACATTGGAATCATCAACAACGGATTCCACGCCACAGCACCGAAAATCACCGGCTCATTGATATTAAAAATCGATGGTACGATACACGCCTTGCCTAGTGCACTGATTTTCTTAGATCGCGCTCGCATCATCATTAAAACCAATGGCATCGTACAACCAATTCCACCAATCCATAGATAAGCTGAATATAAGGTACTGCTGGTAACTAAATTTAACGTCTCAACAGATGCTGTACCATTTTGAACTAGTGCAATATTTTCAGCAATTGCTTTTAGCAAAACTGGCTGAACCACAGGTGTTAAAACCCAAGTAGAAATCCCCATTGAATAAAGAAAACAAATTAAAAACATCATCCCTACAAAACCTCCAGGAGATTCCATAAAGCTCGATAATGGCATAAAAATACTTAAAACAATGTTGTATAAATCCACTTTCATGATCAAAACAACGACCCAGCCAAAAATGATAATAATTCCTATCGGCAACATAGAATCAAACCAAGCTCTGACAAAATCAGGAATCACTGATTCTTCTTTAAAGAATGTAAATTTTCCTAAGGTAACCAAGACAAATCCAGCAATCAATCCGGCAACGATTGCAACAAACATCCCGCCAGCTCCCAATGCGTCATGACCAAAACCGACCACACCATCTTTCTCAATTTGAGGCGAAATAATCATTAAAAACAAAACTAACCCGCTCATTCCAGCGACGATTCGTTGTTTACGCAATCGTTTTTTCTCCATTAAGTTAAACGGAATCAAGAAAGCAACGAACAGCGAAATTTTTCCCATCGTCCAGCCGAATGGTACCCAAAAACTTGGCAAAGCCGGAAAATACTCATTTAAAATAGCCAACATTGAAAAAATAGAACCTAAGAAAATGAACGGTAACGTCTGCATGATTGAATCTTTAATACTGACGATCCACGGATTATTATTCACTTTATTCATTTTAGGTGAGAAACTATTTTCCAACCAAAAGATCAACTTATTCATATTTACGTCTCCTTTTTCACATTATTCGTCTTCTTTTAACGAACTTAACAAATGTTCAACAGCGGCATCCCCATCTAACGTCGCATAATACTCTTTTTTCATCAGAATAACTTTTACTGGGAATCCGTGGATAATTTCATCGATTTCATCAATGATATATTCAAGATGTGGTCCCACCATCAACGCGTCAATTTCCTCAATATAGTTTTCGATTTCCGATTCACTTCTCGCAACAATACTCATGTCTAAATTTTTTACCTTGGCCGCTTTACGCATATTAGCAGCCATAAATCCACTGCTAGCACCTGATCCGCAGACTAATAATACATTTAATTCACTCATGTTTTTCCCTCCTAAATTTAACAGCTGAACAAGCTTGTTTATTACACTCCTATCATCTAGGTTTTACACACCACTATCAAATATGATTCTTTCCTCCACTTGCTGCTTTAGCGGAAGCAACTGTACTTGATTTACTATTTAAAAGAAAGAATAATGAGAGATATAAAAAAAGTGGAGAGGAGTGGATATTGTGTCCTTAAATAAGAAAGAAGCGGCACTCGTAAAACTACTGATCCAGCATCATAATTGGCTATCTTCAGCTTTTCTAGCAGAAGCTTTATCCACGTCAACAAGAACGATACGTAACTATGTAGCCCGGATCAATCAAAATGCTAACGTTGAAATGATCCAATCCTCCAAACAAGGATATAAAATCGATAGTAGTATTCAGATTGATGAATTTATCTCTTATAATAAACGAGAGTTGAATATACCTGTCGAACGCATGAATTATTTAATGAATCTATTGATAAAACACAAAAATGTTGATTACTTTGAAGTTGCAGAAACGTTATTTGTCAGTATTCCAACTATAGAAAAAGATACCATTCGGCTACGCAAAAAAATGAATAACTATCATTTAAAAATCATTAAACAAAGGCATTTTCTGAGTCTAGAAGGTGACGAATCTAACTTTAGAAAGCTTACTAGTGATATGTTACAGGATGAGGCTTTGCAAAATTTTCAATCTGTGGATTACATTCAAACAGTATTCCCAGATATTCCGATTGAAACGATTCAAAAAATTGTGATTGACCGTTTGAGCAACCAACATCTCTATATAAATGGTTACGCTATTAACAGTCTATTGCTTCATATCGCTATCGCCATTAATCGGCTTCAACATCATCAACGATCTGAAGTGGATTTTGTTCCTGAACTATTTACTAATGATCAACTTGAATATCAAATTGCCACACAGATTGGAAAAGATATCGATCAAGCCTTTGCTGTAGAGATGGATCTTTATGAAATCAACAATTTGACCCTCTTATTAATGACTAAAATCTCACCGTCAAATGACGCTTTCTTAAGGGATTATATGGGTACTTCTATCTATACTTTTATTTCAACGATGATGGAAACGGTTTCTGAAAAGTACTTTATTACCCGTATTTCAGACGAGCTAGTGTTAAATTTAGCTTTGCATGTGTCGAATTTGATCTCACGAGCAAAGAATGGCAAGCAAGTTCATAATCCCTTATCTGAAGAAATCAAGCAATCCTATGCTTTTATTTATGAAGTTGCTGTCTTCATTGCCAAACAGATTCAAAAACAAATCAATATTCCAATTTCAGATGATGAAATTACATTTATCGCTCTTCACATTGGCTCTTATTTTGAGGAAAAATTTGAGACAGAGAATAAATTAAGTTGTGTGATCTATACGCCAGAATACTATGATATGCACAAACGTTTAGTTTATAAAATCGGGGATACATTCAAATCTAGTTTAAATATTGTAGGAACTTTTTATCGATTAGACAGTAAGAATCTGACTGTAATACAACAAGCTGATTTAGTTTTATCGACTATAGAAATGAAGGAGCTGGAACATATCGTTTTAATTTCTCCTTTTTTATCAGGAAAAGATATTAAAAAAATCCAACAATCCATCCAGCTAGTAAAACAGGAGAAATTGTTGGAAACTTTAAAAGAAAGTGTCCAAACATACTTAACACCAGAGCAGTTTGAACGAAATATTTATTTAAAAACTCCAGATCTATATATTGAACATTTAGGCGCTCAATTGATTGAAAAAAAGTACATTGATTCTCATTTTATTGACTTAATAAAAGAACGAGAGAAAATGTCTGCAACCTCATTCAATAACTCCGTCGCTTTACCACATGCGATTGAAATGAGTGCTGAAAAAACAGGAATCTCGATTATTTTGAATGATCGGCCAGTAAAATGGGGAAATCACTTTGTTCAAGTGATTATTATGATTGTTATGAACCAAGATGATATGAAAAAATTCCGGCAATTATTTGATTTTATGATCGATACTTTTTCAAATCAAGAGAAGTTAGACAAGCTTTTGAAAGCTACAGATTATCAAGATTTTATTGATGAATTATTTAAATAGAGGCACCAAACTCAATAATAAAAAACCGCTAAGAGAATTTAAGCTCTAAGCGGTTTTTCTATGGATCAATTTAGTTTTTACCTACAAAAAATGACACAACTGCTACTAAAATCACAGCTCCTATGATTGAAGGAAATAGTGCCATACCGGCAACTTGAGGTCCCCAACTTCCTAGAAGTGATTGACCAATCGATGAACCTACAAGACCTGCAATAATATTGAAGATCCAGCCCATTGATTTTCCTTTACTTGTGATCGCTCCAGCAATTGCTCCGATAACGCCACCTACAATTAAAACCCATAACCAATGCATATATATGACCTCCCTTACAAATAGAATAAATGTAATAATAATTACTTAATTATGCTAACAGATTATCTATTTTCTTGCGAAAGAAATGCTCTGAAACTATATTTATATTATTTTTTTATCATTTTTATTTCATCACTTCTGTCACTAAAATCGTTACGTGATTTTTAGTACCACAATTCTTACAATCATAGTGCAAATTTATTTCATCATCTACTATAATATCATCACAAACTAGTTCAATTTCATTATCTGAAAGATTCAATTCTCCTAAAGGGATGTTTACTCTTTGATGATCTGATTTATCCGTTCTTGTATTTAATAAAAACTTGCCAGTCATTTCTTTTTCGCAATTTTTACAAGTTACTTCAACACTGATTTCTCTTTCCATCGTAAGCTCTCCTTCTTATCTTTATCAATAAGTGTATGTATATAAGTTTAAACGCTTTTATCAAAATATTCGATTGATATGCTTTGGAAAGCTAGTTTGATAAACAAAAAAAGCTAGAACCCAAATGGATTCTAGCTTTAAAATTCAATCTTAAAAAGATTATTTTACTGTTACTGAAGCGCCAACTTCTTCTAAAGCAGCTTTTAAAGCTTCTGCTTCATCTTTAGAAACGCCTTCTTTAACTGGTGCAGGTGCGCCATCAACTACTGCTTTAGCTTCTTTCAAGCCAAGACCAGTTGCTTCACGAACTGCTTTGATAACTTTAACTTTTTGGTCTCCAGCTGCAGTTAATTCTACAGTGAATTCAGTTTGTTCTTCGCCAGCTGCTGCTGGTCCTGCTGCTGCTGCTACAGGAGCTGCTGCAGATACGTCAAATTTTTCTTCAATAGCTTTTACTAAGTCGTTTAATTCTAAAATAGTTGCGCCTTCTAATTCTGCAACAATGTTTTCAATGTTCAATGCCATTATGGTTTCCTCCGTTTTAATAATTCATTATTTTTTTAATTTAGGTTATTACTAGGCTGCAATTATGCAACTTCTTCTTCTTTTTCTGCAACTGCTTTGACAGCGTAAGCCACTTGTCTGACTGGCGCTTGTAATACAGATAATAGCATAGAAAGTAGTCCATCGCGACTTGGAAGTTTTGCTAAAGATGTCATTTCTTCTACTGAAGATACTTTACCTTCAATAACGCCACCTTTGATTTCCAATGCTTTTGCAGTGCTTGCAAATTCGTCGATGATTTTAGCAGGTGCTACTACATCGTCGTTACTGAAAGCGACTGCTGTAGGTCCTGTAAATACTTCGTCCAAGCCTTCTAGTCCAGCTTTTTTAGCTGCACGTGAAAGGATAGAGTTTTTGATAACTTTCATTTCAACATTTGCATCACGCAATTGTTTACGTAAGTTAGTCACTTCTTCTACAGTTAAACCACGGTAGTCAACGATGACTACAGAAGCTGCTGCTTGAAACTTAGCTGTTGCTTCTTCGACTAGGGTTTCTTTTTTAGCGATTGCTGCTTCACTCATTTATTTTCACCTCCTGATTATTGATGGAGAAGCTTATTTGTAATTAAAACAAAATAAACTCCATGCCACCGTTGACATAGAGGGACGTAATTGTATGTATCAACAATTGTCCTCGGTAGGAAATTAAGACTTGCGTCACCTACTGTCTTCGGTACAGTTAATTATTAACCTCAACTACCTTACCATGAGACAGGTAGTTGAGTCAATAATTTTTTTACTTATTCAGCTTTTCTAATTAGAAAGAAGCTTGGTCAACATGGATTCCAGGTCCAAATGTAGTTGTTACTGAAATGTTTTTGATATATTGACCTTTTGCTGCTGATGGTTTAGCTTTCAACAATACATCGTTGATTGTATTGAAGTTTTCTAGTAATTTTTCATTATCAAATGAAACTTTACCGATTGGTACATGGATGTTTCCAGCTTTGTCAACACGGTAAGTTACTTTACCAGCTTTTACTTCGTTAACAGCTTTTGTTACGTCCATTGTTACAGTACCAGTTTTAGGGTTAGGCATAAGGCCTTTAGGACCTAAGACACGACCTAATTTACCAACTTCAGCCATCATGTCTGGAGTTGCTACAACTACGTCAAATCCAAACCATCCACCTTGGATTTTTTGAACCATGTCAGCGTCGCCTACGTAATCAGCACCAGCTGCTTCAGCTTCTTTTGCTTTTTCGCCTTTAGCAAAAACTAAAACGCTTTGTGTTTTACCAGTTCCGTTAGGTAATACTACTGCACCACGGATTTGTTGGTCTGCTTTTTTAGGGTCTACATTTAAACGGTAAGCAACTTCAACAGTTGCGTCGAATTTTGCAATATTTGTATCTTTAGCCAAAGCGATTGCTTCTGCTACAGGGTAAACTTTTGTTGCTTCAACTTTTTTTAATGCATCTTGCATTTTTTTGCTTTTTTTAGCCATTTTGTTTCCTCCTTGATTGTGGTTATAACGGTCGAACCTCCCACGTAATTCATATCTTTGAATATGAAATAAACTGAGAAGCTACTTCTTTAGGGTACTTAGAATAAAAAATTATCCTACAGTGATTCCCATGCTTCTTGCAGTTCCTTCAACCATGCGCATAGCCGCTTCAACGTCTGCTGCGTTTAGGTCTGCCATTTTAAGTTCAGCGATTTCTTTGACTTGATCTTTAGAAACATTCGCTACTTTATTTTTGTTTGGCTCACCAGAACCTTTTTCGATTTTTGCAGCTTTTTTAAGTAATACTGCAGCTGGTGGTGTTTTAGTAATAAATGTAAATGAACGGTCTTCATATACAGAGATTACTACTGGAATAATCAAACCAGCTTGATCAGCTGTACGAGCGTTGAATTCTTTAGTGAATCCCATAATGTTGATACCCGCTTGACCTAGTGCTGGACCTACTGGCGGAGCTGGTGTTGCTTTACCTGCAGGAATTTGCAATTTAACTAATTTTTCTACTTTTTTTGCCACGAGACATACCTCCTTGAGTCCGTGATGTGGTTAATTGGAGATGAAGATTTCTCCTCCCACGTCATTCTTTGACGAATCAAAGAAAACCTGTATGCAAAAATGCACACTTAAATAGTATACTCTGCTTTCATTTAAATTTCAATACTTTTCTGCTTTTTTCCTCTCTATCTTCAAATTTAGAAATGAGAAAAAGATAAGTTTTTCTCGCATTTTTATTGCCATTCTAGTTTCTTCAGCTTAATTGTGATAGACTTTCGTTAGAAAAATCCTGATATTAAATATGAAATAGGTGAAAAAACATGGAAAATTTACGCTACAAAAGTGTTTTTGATATTATCGGTCCTGTAATGATTGGACCAAGTAGTTCTCATACTGCTGGAGCTGCTCGAATCGGAAAAATAGTCCGTAGTATTTTTGGTGAACAACCAGATACAGTTGATATTTACTTATATGAATCTTTTGCCAAAACTTACCGTGGTCATGGTACAGATATTGCCCTTGTCGGTGGTTTGTTAGGTATGGAGCCTGATGATGAACGCTTAGCAGATTCATTGAAAATTGCTCACGAAAAAGATATGGAAGTCTTATTTGTTCCGTTAAAAGAAAAAGCAGAGCATCCAAATTCAGTCAAATTGCTTGTCTCTAAAGGTGATCGAAAGCTTTCTGTAACGGGTATTTCAATCGGCGGCGGTAATATTCAAATTTCCGAGCTGAATGGTTTTAAAATTTCTCTAACGATGGGAACACCAACATTTATTATTGTGCATCAAGATACTCCAGGAATGATTGCACAAGTTACAAATTTACTTTCTGAAACAAGTATCAATATCGGAACGATGACTGTGACTCGTGAATCAAAAGGAGAAAAAGCAATCATGATCATTGAGATCGATCATGCGGATATTGGGGATATTACAATGAAATTGGTGCAGATCCCTCATATTTTTAGTGTAAATTATTTCGATTAATTTAAATTAAAGGAGCAAAATTGTTATGTTTCTATCCATAGAAGAATTAGTAAAACAAGCAGCCGATTTTCCATCTGTAGCTGAGTTGATGATCGCTACAGAAATAGAAAATCACGGACATAGTCGTGAACGGATCATCGAAACGATGGAACGAAATCTTGCTGTTATGAAACAATCGATCGAAGAAGGCGTGGATGGTGTAACTTCTGTAACTGGTATTACCGGTGGTGACGCTACTCGTTTAAATGATTATATCCAAGCTGGAAATTTTCTAAGCGGAGAAACCATTTTAACAGCCGTCAGAAATGCAGTTGCAGTTAATGAAGTCAATGCAAATATGGGTTTGATTTGTGCAACGCCTACAGCAGGAAGTGCCGGAGTTGTTCCTGGTGTTTTAATGGCCGCTATTGAACGTTTGCAGTTAACGCATGAACAACAAATAGACTTTTTATTTACCGCTGGTGCTTTTGGTCTTGTGATTGCCAATAATTCATCCATCAGCGGAGCAGAAGGCGGTTGTCAGGCAGAAATTGGTTCAGCAAGTGCCATGGCGAGTGCAGCTCTAGTTTGTGCAGCTGGCGGTAATGCGAATCAAGCAGCTCAAGCAATTGCGATTACTTTAAAAAATATGATGGGCTTGATTTGTGATCCTGTCGCAGGTCTCGTAGAAGTTCCTTGCGTGAAACGTAACGCTCTAGGTTCTTCCCAAGCCTTTATTTCAGCTGATATGGCCTTAGCGGGTATTCGCAGCGTGATTCCGCCAGATGAAGTTGTTGCCGCAATGTATCAAGTTGGTCGTCAAATGCCGCAGATTTTTAAAGAAACAGCTGAAGGTGGTTTGGCTGTTACACCCACTGCCCAACGATTGGCAAAAGAAATTTTAGATAATCAAACAGAAAATCCAGATAAATAATAGAAAAAGGAGCAGCCAAAATCAACTCATTTTGACTGCTCCTTTTCTATTAATCCATTTTCGGTTGTAATAATGTAGTAACGCCAATACGATTATACATATTAATCGTTCCTACAAGTACAAGCAACTCTCCAATTTCTTTTTCACTGTAGTACTTTTGCAATTCTTGATATGTTTCATCACTCACTCCACCTTGACTGATCAGTGTGACTTCCTTCGTGAATGCAAGTACTGCACGCTCTTCTGCTGTATAAAATGAAGCCTCTTCCCACGCTGTTAATCCGATGATTCTTTGTAATTTTTCCCCTTTAGCTAAGGCATCTTTTGAATGCATATCAATGCAAAAAACACAGCCATTTAATTGAGAAGCGTAGATTTTGATCAACTCTTGTATGTTTTCATTGATACTAACGGGTTTTCCAATTTGATCCAGTTCAGCAATCTTTTGATAGGCTTCTTTGTTTTCCTTTGGTAATAAAAATCTTGTTTTACTCATAATAACATCCTCCTAAATTTGTTAACTTTTATTATTACACTAATTAAGACCATTTAATCTAGTAAAACGTGACAGGTTTTAGGAAATATTTTTTAATTTATCTGGATTATTAATAATATAAATATGCTGAACCTTGGTCTTTTCTGGATTTAGACCTAAAAACAAAATGCTTTTTAATTGATTTTTCTCTTTGATAAACAAACAAGGCTGATGATAAACTTCCGCAATATACCGTTCATCACCAAAAAAATCATGTGGCATAACCCCTTTTAAAAAGGCAAAAATACGTGTTGATTTGATTAACGTCCTCAATGGCGCACGACGTTTTTGACCACCATCGATCGACATTTTCGCATCTTCAGTTAAATATGTTAACAAAGGTGTTAAGTCTCCTTTTTCTATGGTTAGATTAAAAAGATCGATAAATTTTTGATTTTCAGGATTATTGGATCTATCTACTGAAACATTATTATCCTTAATGGCTTTTTTGGCTCGGCTCAACAATTTCCGACTATTTTCAGGTTTAATATCCAATAGCTCGCTAATTTCCCCATGTGAGTAATCAAAAACTTCTTTCATTAAGAAAACGACACGTTCTTGTGGGGTCAATTGTTCCAGGACCACTAATAACGCATAGGTAATTTTTTCTTTTCCAATCAAAGGATCTTCATACTGTTCCATTTCTGGTTCTGGAATCCACGGCCCATAATAGTCGACACGCTTAACTTGAGCAGAGTTTAGATAGTTGATTGAACGGTTGACAACAAGCTTTGATAAGAATGCTTTAGGATTTTCAATTGAATCCATTGTTTGTTCCAACCATTTTAGCTGAACTTCTTGTAAAATATCTTCCGCTTCTTCTCTGGAATGACAAATTCTATAAGCAATTGAATATAGTAGAGATTTAAAATCATTAAAAATTAAAATAGCTTCATCCATGATAATACTCCCTCATTTCCATTGATACACTAACTAAGAGTTCATTATAGTTGTTACTACCTTTTGTTACAATGCATGTTGATGCTTTATTTTGTTCAAAAAAACACTGTTTTCTTCAATTAATTAAAAGAAAACAGTGTTCACTCTATCTATCAATTTAAAATGCGTTAATTTCAGCTAATGTTGGCATTCCAGTTTGTGCGCCTAATTTTGTAACTGAAAGTGTCGCCCCTTTGCCAGAAAGCTTAACTGCCTCGGAAACAGTCATTCCTTTGGCTAAACAAGCTGCTAAAATCCCATTAAAAGTATCTCCAGCTCCAGTTGTATCAACCACAGGAACCTTTTCAGCGGCAATTGTAACGACTTCGTTCTTGGTCGTATAAGAAATTCCTTGTCCTCCACGCGTTACGATCAATTGTGTTTTATTTTGCAGTGACCAGTTTAACATTTCCTCCTCAAATTGAGCTGGATCAGTGATTGAATAGCCTAATAGCCCTTCAAATTCTGTTTCATTTGGAGTAATGATATCCACAAATGGTAACATGTCAATCACTGCTTCGTTATATGGAGCTGGATTTAAAATCGTTATTGCCCCTTTATCTTTGGCTGAAGCTAAGCCTTTTTTCACTGTTTCTACAGGAATTTCTAGCTGTGTCAAAAGTACATCCTGAGCGTTTACCTTTTCGTTTAGCTCGTCAACGATGTCACTCAACAGCATGTTTGCTCCTGGTAAAACCACGATTGCGTTATCTTCTTTTAGTTTAAAAATAGAGGCAACGCCTGTAAAAATATTTTTTTCAGAGGTAACAGCCGTCACGTCGACTTTTTCTCTTTCTAGATGCTTGTATACTTTTGAGCCAAATGTATCATCTCCGATTTTCCCAATCAAAGACACATTTGCGCCAACTCGAGCTGCGGCCACCGCTTGATTAGCGCCTTTGCCGCCGACATAGTAGTCGATACTTTCTCCTAAAAGCGTTTCTCCAACCTTGGGTAAACGGTCTGTTTCCATGACCATATCCATATTGATACTTCCTAAAACTATTACTTTTTTCATCGCGGACTCTCCTTACTTATATTTTCTTCAAATACTTATAGAAAGAACCCAGATGCTCTCTTTCAATTTCAGTGTATTCTGAAATCTTTTCAAAACCGTGCTTTTTAAAAAAGTGCTGCATTTTGAGATTGGAATGATTTGTACTTGAATAAATATGTTTTCCATTTTTTTCTTTTACTCTATTTATTATATCATTCAGTAAAACAGAAGCATAACCATTTGACAGATAGTTAGGGTCTGTTGCAATTCGCCTTAATGTAAACTCATCATGTCCTGAAATATCCAAAGTTGCGACTGCCACGATTTTATCTTGATCCGCTAATTTGTATAACTGATGATCGCTAATATCATTTTGAACGATCAGTTCATTAGGATACGTCGTTGTCCATTGATGTATATCCGCATGAATCATTTGGCTTTTGGCGGCTTCAAATAAATGATTGATTTCTCTAAAATCTTTAGGATTAGCCAATGTTATCTTCATCTATACTCATCTCCGAAAATACTACATTAATATGGCAGTAATAAAATCGATAAGACAACCACACAGATAATACCTATAATAGTTGGCACACTGGTCCGTTTTAAAATACGAACTGGACTAACACCAACAGTTGAAGCAACAATCATTACAACTGCAGCAACAGGTGAAATCGTTCTTGCTAAATTAGCAATCATTTGCATTGGTAAAGCAATCAAGATACCGTCGATACCAGCTTTGGCAGCAATATCAGGAATCAATTCGATCACCGCATAAAACATTGCTAACCCACCGCCGCTTAAAATACCAAATAAGGTAGTTGCACCGCTAAAGATCAAGGTTGTAACTAATCCAGCTGACGCTGATGATTCAACTGACGCCATTAAATTATCAATAATTCCAAGAGACTGAACTGCAGTTGTAAATAAAGACCCACCAACAACGAGCATCACAACTTGGCTAAAACCTTGTCCCATCCCTTTAAACATTTCAGCAGCTGAATCTTGGATTTTTTTATACGATTTGTGTCGAATTGCTTCAAATGCAACCGCAACGAAAAATGAAATAAAGGTTAAGACAAAAATATCCATTTGAATTCCTTTAACAAACATTCCGGTAATTCCAACGATCAAAATCAAAATCAGCGGTAACAATGGTAACAACGCATAAATTTTAGGTGCATCTGTTTCTTCCTGTTCCACTAATCCATCATCTTCAATTGTGACAAATGCCGTATCCCCTTCTTTTTTGTCACAATACTTTTGCCAAAAATAATGAGCAATTGCCATGATTAATAAAGTTGGAATTGAGATTTTAGCATTCCAAGCAACATAATTTAAAAGATCATAACCTAATGTTTCAGCTGCAATCACATTATCTGCTCCAAGTGGTGTCGGCATGATCGTTGCTGTCATAGCAATCACGCCTGCTGCAGTCAATGAAGAAATCCCCATACTAGACAACATTGGATATAAAATCGCCATCAAAATAATTGCTAAACTAGAAGCACTCGGAACAACTAGTGACATTAAATTTCCAACTAAGAAAACAAGTGGAACAAACAATGCTTTTGATTTGATTTTTTGTAATGGTTTGACCAGACTATTCACCGCTACCTGATTGGCACCGATTACATTCATATACCCAGAATAACCAAATAAAATCATGATCACGATTCCTGCTGAACTAACTTGAGCGATGATCGTATCTTTAAATTTCAAAAAGACATCGAAAAATGCTAAGCCAGTTCCTTCACCTGCTGGATAAAGTGGATGTCCTAATAAAACAGCAAAAAGTAGTAAAATCAACGCTCCGCTGATCAAACTTAGAGCAGGATGGTAATTTTTAATAATCAAATAAGCAACAAGAGCTAAAACAACTAACACTAACAATGACTCAATCATAGTATGAACTCCTTTTTTAGTTTATTTTTTCTAAATTTGACACAACCCATTTTTGAAACGCAGGAATATCGATATCCAAACAAACGGCAGCATTCGTTGTATCATGATATTTCATTTTCAAATCAGCGACAGTTGCTCCTGCAGCGGGTCCATCTAAAGCAATTTCAACAAAGGTTTCTTGAACGGTGAATAACGTAGGATCGGTCAAATAGGCAATGGCACAAACATCATGCATTTTTAACCCAGTTTGCAAGCTGCCACCGCGATAATGTTGAAATAGTGAGTAGAACATATTACCGACTTTACCAAATTCTTTGATTTTTTCTGTTTCATTTTTTGTTAGAACAGCTGTGCTAGTAACATCTAATCCAACCATCACGATCGGAATTCCTGATTGAAAAACGATTTGTGCCGCATGAGGATCGACATAAGTATTAAACTCAGCACTTGTATTCGTATTTCCTCTTGATAAAGAACCGCCCATCATAACGATTTCTTTGATATTTTGCTTTGTTTCTGGATACATGCTCAAAAGCAAAGCAATGTTTGTTAAAGCTGCAATAGGAACTAAAGTAATCGGCTCTTCACTTGAAAGAATGCACTCTTTCATCGCTTCAACTGCATGAACATCAAGCGCTTTTGCTGTAGCTGGTGGAAAATCGTACCCATCCATGCCGCTTTCTCCGTGAATTTCAGCTGAATCTTCAAGTTGAATCAATAATGGTTTATCACAGCCTTTTGCAACAGGGACTTGTTTACCGAAAAATGACACTAGTTTCAATGTGTTTTCAGTTGTTTTGTGTACGTTTACATTTCCAGCTACAGTTGTTAATAATTGAACATCCAACGCTGGGTGATTAAGGGCGATCGATAAGGCTACTGCATCGTCAATTCCTGGATCCGTGTCAATAATAATCGGTCTCTTTTCTTTTAGCATAAAACCTTCCTCCTTCTTAGGTTAAGCGCATTACCAAAATGATAGAAAAAAATACCTTTTCAATAATTAAAAAAGTATCTTTTAGATTAATCGCTTAACCTATCTGGTTATTATGATAGCGTTTTATTTTCAGTTAGTCAATGACTATTTTATTTTTTTTACGCTTTCACCTTTAAATAGGCTTGGCTTCAAAATAATCGACTCCGTTTTTTTCTTTTGATTTGTGAGTATGTTTTTCAAAAGAGTAACTGCTTGTTCTGTTAAAGAAGAACTATTTTGTTCCACCGTTGCCAATGAAATCCCTAGAATATCTGCTATCTCTAAACGGTCGTAGCCAATTACGGAAAGATTTTCTGGAATCGCCTTTTCATTGATCAATGCTTGTTTTAAGATACCAAAAGCAACCATATCATTGGAGCTGATCACAGCTGTTACATCAGTTAATGCAAAAAGTTCTTTTGCTTTTTTCATGCCGTCGTTAAAACGGTAACCAGTTTCAATAATATAGTCTTCTCTTACTTTTATGCCATAACTTTGAAGTGCTTGTTGATATCCCTGAATTCGATCAAGCGTACTTGGAACTTTAACATCTCCGGTCATAAAGGCGATATTTCGATGACCGTTTTCAAGAAGATACTCTGCCGAAAGCTTGCCACCCTCTTGGCTATCAAAATACACTTGGTTCACTCCAGTAAACGAAACCTGTCTATCAACTAAAACAAATGGTGCATCGATTTCCCTCAAAAACTGTTCTTGTTCTTCTTTGAATGAAAAAGACTCATTCGATAAGGCAATGATCAATCCATCGACACCGCGATTTAACAGCATTTGGATCAAATTTTTTTCTACAGTAAAATCATCATTGGAATTGACGATAATAGTCAAATAGCCCATCGCTCTAAACTGTTCTTCTAATTGCTTACAAAGCTTTGAAAAGAATGGATTTTCAATATCAGGAATAACAACGCCGATTGTTTGAGAAGCATTTTTAGCAAGGCTTTGCGCCGCAATATTGGGAACGTAGTTTAGCTCTTTTGCGATTTTTTTTATTTCTTGCTTCTTTTTTTCAGAGATTCTAGAAGGTTTATCATTTAAAACTAAAGAAACTGCAGCTTCAGATACATTTGCCATTTTTGCAATATCTTTCATCCTAATTTTCATAGCGTTCTCCTTTATTGTTATACTTGTTTTCGTTCTTTATTTCCATAAAAAATCTGCAACAAGTTGATCTACTTCTTTATTTTCGTGTAGCTGGCTATGCTGTGCTGATTTTCCGAAAAAGATTTTTTCTTGCACCTCATTACCGTGTGTTTTAAACAATGAAACAGCACTTAATGCATCCGCGACAGGAACAGCCTCATCACTTAAACTGCCATCTTCCACATCCCCGGCGATGATCATCACTTTTATGTCTTTAGACACTTTTTCGATCCCGTTAACATAGTCAACATAACGTTCACTTTGAACTGCAGGGCCATTATTGATGACATCATCGATCGTTTCCCCGTTTGATAACTCTACAAAATTATTGAATGGTGCTGCTATACCGACAAACTTGTTGATTTTTGGAAGGCTTGTATCATCACCAAATGTAGTCAAATAACGTAAAGAACTTGCGCCACCCATTGAGTGTCCGACCAAATTGACTTCTGTTACACCATAATTCTCTTGAATATAAGTTAAACAATTCTTGATCCACTCTGCCTGATTCCATTCATTATTCTTATTGTCTTCAAAAAGAACTTGGACACTGGGATTGCTTTTAATACCAGTCAATTTGCCTTTTGCTTGAACTTTCCCATCAACACTGACGGTCAAAACTAGTTCTTTTTTTGTATGATCATTACCTTCCATCCGTTTGATCATGCGCCCAAAAGAATTATTGCCGCCACTGTAACCGTGGATAAAAAGTGTGGGAATAGATGATTTTTGAATCGTTTCGGTAGCCGTAGAATTTTTAGCCGCTTGCTGATGTTCATTATCAGATATTTTTTTATTAGTACAACCAGCGAAAAATAACAAGACACAAATCATTGCTAGCAAATAATACTTCTTTTTTTTCATTTTACCACCTTTTCATTCATCACTATAGTAAGAAGAGAGCAGGACAAAACTATAGTTAGTTTTGCTCCACTCTCTCATCTTTCAACTTCTATTAAATTGAATCTACTTGTTCATAATCTAATTCTGTACTTGTTTCACGACCGAACATGTCGATATTAACTTTTAATTTTTGACGTTCTTCATCGACTTCTGTTACTTCACCTTCAAGACCAGAAAACGCGCCTTCAATGATGCGAACAGTATCGCCTAGGGCAACATCTAGATCAGATTGACGTGTGCTCATACCGATTGAACGCAAGATGTGGTTGATTTCTTCTTGCAATAACGGTGCTGGCTTACTTCCGGCACCGTGTGAGCCGACAAAACCAGTAACGCCTGGAGTATTACGTACTACATACCAAGAATCATCTGTCATAGTCATTTCCACTAAAACGTAACCAGGGAAAGTTTTATGCACGATTTCTTTTGATTTACCGTTTTTTACTTCTGTTTCTGTTTCTTCTGGAACAACTACACGGAAAATGAAATCTCCCATGCCCATGCTTTGTGCACGTGATTCAATGTTTGCTTTTACTTTGTTTTCGTAACCTGAGTATGTATGTAATACATACCAATTCTTTTCAAATGATTCCATTTCTGATTCCGCTCCTTTGGAGTTAATAGTTGATAGTTCATAAATTAAAAGCCACAAGCACTTTCTTGCAACTCATCTTCTTTTTTTCATGTGAAAATAAAAAAACCTCAGTTCCCCGAAGTTTTTTCCTCACTTATTATTATAGCACTGTTTACAATGAAATACTAGTTTGAATTATTTAAGAATCCAACCAAAAGTAGTTTGAATCACTGTGTCCATTACAAAGAATAATACTGCAAATATAATTGATGTTTCAATAACAACCAATGTATCTTTGCGCAATTGTTTTTTTGATGGCCAAGTAACTTGCTTCATTTCGTCTACGACACTACGTAAAAATTTCATTTGAACGCCTCCATTATCTATTTCGTCTCTTTATGTAACGTGTATTTTTGACAGTATTTACAGAATTTTTTGATTTCTAACCGTTCTCCACGCTTTCCTTCACTGACGGCTTTAGAATAGTTTCTGGAGCCACAATCTGAACAAGCAAGTGCTGATTTTTTTGTTGCCATTGTTCAACCTCCTCTATTCACAAATTTACTCAATAACATTATCATTCTTTTAGCAAAATGTCAATGGATACTCAATAAACGTATGTGTCGAGTTGTTGACGGTAAACACTATTTCATTAAATTTAGATTAAAAACAGAATGAAATAAAAAGTCATTTCAAGCCGTTATTTTTTAAAAAATCACCTAGAAAACTTGTGGTGTACTACTTATAGTATACTACATTTCTCCTGATTTTTCATGCCTTTTTTACTAAATAGAACAAAGAAAAAAGGAACATGCACAAAGCTATAGCCTTGTCATGTTCCATAAAAAGAAAATGCTTTCTCTCTTGATTCTCTCATAATCCTATGATATCATAGGGCTAATTAAGAATACGGGAACACAAAGGTAGTGCTTTGTGATACCTGCCTCCACCAAGCCTGAAGAACTTGGTGGAGGCTTCTTTTTTCCTGAACTGTCTTGTTGTGGATAAGTCTAGCAAAAAAGAAGGGGTTTGTAAATGAATTTTTTACTTATTGTGGATAACCATAACTAAATAAACGTGCTAATTCTTGCCGTTCACGCTCTGAATCCCTGTCTAATGCAACTTTATGAGTTTTTCCTGCATACTTCGTTTTAATCGCTTTTTTCTCCGCTTCATCACTCACAAGTAAGTAATCTGTGGATTGCTCTTCCTTCTTCTTAATAATTCGCTGCCATACATGTTCATAGGCTTGTTCCAATATTCCTTGTTTATCGCCAATGATAATTTTTGCTAAATGTTCCGCACCAGCTCCCCAGTACATACCACGTTTCTTTTCCCTGTATGTTATTTTCTTATGGTTGCTTTCTATCGCACCTAAAGCGAGATCTGACTTCTTAAACGAAACACCCAACTCCTTCAATCTCCAGTTTAACGGCTGTAGATATTTCCAATTTCTTCTAAGATATCTTCTTAGCTTTTCTGTATTTTCCAAGTGCTGATCATTCACTGCGATTGATTCCATTGTATCTAATATTACGTTTCTACCTTTAGTAGAATGTTGATATACAGCACTTCTCATTTTAGGCATTAATTCATCACAAAAACTCATACGATCCATTATTTTCTTATTCCAATGATATTCGTCTAAAACATGAAAATGCTGCTTTGCTCCTACTGCAAATTCTTTAAAGAAATTTTCTTTAACACCGGGTCCATTATCTGAGTTACTGATAACGATTGTATTTTTTAAGCGATATGTCTTGTAAATATATGCCTGGGCTAATCTCTTTACTTCTCCTTTATTTTCACCAATAAATTCTCTTGGCTCAACTAAGCCAGCACCTCTTTCGGGCGATTTTTTTCCCTCATGGACTAATACATGTAGCATCTCTTTCCCTCCCTCGGAAAAACGAGACTTAACCATAATTCCATCAGCTTCAATGACTAACTTCTCTACTTCTTTTGTTCCTTCAGACAAATAAGCATTTTCTAATTCGTACATTTCAAAGCGTTTAATCGATTCTCCAACTTTGTGAACGGATACTTTAACCGTATCTTTACTAATGTTTAACGGCGCCAATAAACCCGTAATTTCTGCAACAGCTCTATAGGTACTAAATTTTGCCATTCGTGCTAATGTTACCGTAATACCGTTTGAATACCTTGAATATCGATCAACGCCTAAAATACAATCTACTGGATAGATTGTTTCCTTACCTTTGATCCAGCGCTTTCTTGAAAATGTAATTGTACCGAATAAAAACGTTACTGTACGCTCTACTTCTTTTACTTCAGTATATCCTTCTGATCTCATAACTGCAGATTGTTTCCGATCGTATGCAGAAATCCACATACGAAGCAGCGTTGCAAACAAATGATACATCAGCTCAAGTAATTGCCGCTCTTTCTGAAACATATTCTTGTCTTTAGTGTGCAAGATCTTATCAATCTTTTCTATCACATATGCTTCAATCATTATCCCTGCTTGCTGCTCCATACCCCAAAATTCCCCTTTTATTGTAATTCAGCATTCACTCATAATTAAGTGAACATAATGCCTAATGTGTTCCATAACATATGAGCTATGATAGGCATTTCAATCCGATTAGTTTTTTTATATAGCCAACCAAAAGACAACCCCATGCCTATATAAATAACTGCGCTCCCTATTGTTGTGGGCGTATGGCTTAGCCCAAAGATTATTGCTGATACCAGTAGTCCTAAAGTTTGATATTTTCTAGGAAATAAAGATTGGATCCCAGCTCTGAAAATATACTCTTCACTGATTGGCGTTGTAAAACCAGCTACTAGCCAAAATAACCCTTTTGGAACTTGCATGAATAGCGTATCTAACGCTTTTTGATTAGTCGTTATAGTAATTCCTTCAAAATTCATTAATAGACTGCCTATAAGTGTTGAGATCCAACAAAGGAAGCAAGCTAGAATGATCCAGTGTAAAAATCTATATATATCCTTTAAATTCCAGCTGATCAACCGCTGCCTTTTTAAGCTGCCTAAAAAGTATAGGCAGACAAAAAAGCAAACGACTGGAATTATTGACCCTTCTAGTAAACTTTGTGTCTGCTTTGTTCTCTCTGAAATGATTCCAAGCATTAATAATGGTAACTGGCTAACTATAAACAATACTATGAGACTAGTAACTTTTTTCATTATGTTCATGAAACGCTTAATTTTATTCATTCGTTTCTCCTTCATTAAATAAATCATCATAGAAACCACTCTCCCAGTCTCCCCTAAACTGTTTTTGACTTAAATGGTATAAAAGTGCCAACGAATTAGGAAATCTCTTAAATCTTTGATCAATACTTATTTTCATGTGTGCTTCATAAATTCGTTCATAAAATGAATTGATATTTTGAAAATCCTTTTCTAATTCAAATAGTCTTTCTTTTGAATTTTTTAGATATTCTTCTGAAGAAATCAGAGCGTCGGGAAATTCAGAACAAAACTTTTCTGAAGTAAAATTTTTAATTTCTTCTGCAGCAGTATCTTTCATTCGCTCTATTCCCTGATTGGTTATACCTACAAGACTAAAAAGTTCAGATAGTTCTGTAGCAGTGACTTTTAATGTATACATTTTTTCTTTACTCATAGTGAAATCCTCTTTTTAATTTGATGACAACCATACACAAGATTCTTGCGCAACAATCTTGTGTATAATTGTTGTGTAAATTTTTTTCAGCCACCAAATGGCTGATCATTTTCTAAACACCATATAATGTGAGTTAGAAACTCTGAAGCATTTGCTTCACCGCTGGGCTTAATAAACCCATAATTTATAGCCTGCCGATCTAATGATTCTCTATCTTTCTTATATAGAGAAAAGTTAAACCGTTCTTTTTTTGGCTGCTGTTCTATTTTCTGAAGGTTGGCGTTTCCTTTTCGGACGTTGGGCACATGGTGTACTTGTTTATCCGCTCCATTTTGCCCTTCTGCATTTTGTAGAATATTTTCAAATGGATTAGTCATTTTCCAATCTCCTTTTATTACAATGTATCTAAGGTTTCTCTGATTCTATCAATCAGATCTATAGTATCTCTCTTAAATTCATCATACTTCTTATCTTGATAATCTTTTTGCTCAAACAAATCTAGTACAGAGATTCTTTGCATTGCTGCTTCATTAAAAGCGGTTCTATCGTGAAAATAGCCTAAATATCGTGGATTTCCTTTCATGGCTTCTTTGAACTGCCTACTAATTCTAGTATTGTGTCGAATCAAATTTCCTATAAAAAACACCTGGGCTTTGACATAACTTTCATTAGAAATTGGGTGTGTTAGTTCATTTTTTAAATACTCAATATGTCCGACTAAATTTGTCAGTGCCTCAAATCCATCAGCTGAAGGATCTGTTACACCTAAAATCATATCACTAGCTACTAGCATATTATTAGTTATAATATTACTATCATTTCTAGTATCAATCACTATATAATCATATTTTTCTGTTATTTTACTTTTGTTTAGATAAGATAAAAAGATTGTTGTGTTATTGATCCTACTGACTAGCTCAACGTTAACCGCTTCAAGTTCAGCACTACCAGAAATAAGATCCAAATTGTGACGAACATTCATCGGAACAACTTCTTTTGACCGGAAAAGGTTGCTTAGTTTTGATCGTTCATCAGCTGCAGGTGTAAAGCGTTTAGTAGCATTTCCGCTTTCATCGGCATCAATGAATAAAACCCGTCCATAATAAGAAAGCTTAACCCCAACATTTACTGCAGTAGCGGTTTTCCCAACACCGCCCTTTTTATTATTAACTGACAAAATTTTAGTTGATTTCATAGTTTTCGTATCTCCTCACGTTTATTATTTATACACACGTTTCTTGTGTACGTTTCTTGTGTACGTTTCTTGTGTACGTTTCTTGTGTACGTTTCTTGTGTAACCGCCACTGGATCCCCTCGGCGGTTACATAAAATAGGCTTAGATCCATGCCAGGCTATTTATAAATAACCGCTGGTACTTCTGTTTCATCGATACCCCCCAACTGATAAGGAATAAGCACCGGTAACAGTTCATTCAAGAATGATTTATCCACGCAATTATTGATCATGTTTCCAAAAGTATCTAAAATGAAGTTATCTCCAGTATCAGTTACTATGCAGCGGTGAGTCTCTTCTATTCTAAAAATATAAGCAGCTAAGTTTTCAGCGGTTCCTTCAATTCTTTTTCCACCCCTATGTTTTCCATCTTCATGCATATCGTAAACAACAAATGTTTTCATTTAATTCCCTCCCAACTTAATTTTGAAATCCTTTTTCTGTAACATAGCCATCAATACTCCAAATACCATATTTCGCATTTTTAGCCTGTTTTTCGCTGTTCTGAAGTTCGGACAAATATTTTGTACTAGGTGCGTTTATATACGCTATACGAGCTAAACCTTCACGAACTAATCGATCTTGAAGTAGTTCACCATCGATAAAAATGTAAGCTAATAAACGATTATATTTATCTCTTGATTGCCCTTGATCTAGTTCAATTTCTACGGTAGTTGCTTCAGTTAGTAGCTTTTTTGTCTGTTCACTTGCTTCTTTTCCGAATAGCTGGGGGTCAGTTCCAGGTTTAACCGTTTCCGGGGTATCAATCAATAAAAATCTTACTGTTTCAGTGGATCCATTAACTGTAAACTTTGCTGTATCGCCATCAACTGCTTTTACAAACTCTGAAAGAATCCGTACATTTTTTTGGATCTCTTCAGCTGAAGAATCAGAAAATAGTTTGTTATGAATATCTGATTTTATGCTATCAGTTAGCTTCTCTAATGAATTGTTGGCTTGCTCCTTTAGTGAACAGCCTGAACCAATTAAGGCGGTGACTGCTAAAAGCAGCAGCCACCATTTATTTAGTTGTTTCATCATTTATTCGTCCCCCCTGGAGTATTTGCGCCGAAGTTGTTTAGTCCATCGATCGGCGGCTGCTGAAAACTAGCTGCTTGTGATTGCTGATTTTCATTTTCTTGCCCTGGATCCTGTGGCAGGTTGTCGTTTCCTTCTTGTTGTCTATTTCGTTGTTCAGTCATGTTTCGACTTTCTAATAACTCCACATGTTCAACCTCAAAGATCAGTTCATAACGATCGATATTATTTTTATCTCTGTAGTTGTTATTCATAAACTCGCCTATAAGCTCAACTAGTGAACCTTTTCCAGTATATTTTTCTAATACGTCAGCCCGTTTACCCCAGGCTTGAAACTGAATAAATGCGCTCTCTCTTTCACCATTTTTCTTGAATTTTCTTCGCTTCACTGCAATCGTTCCTGTTGCAACTTTTGACATACCTTTTTCTGTTGGAAAAGTTCTAACCTGTAATTCTTTTGTTAAACGTCCTACTAAGCTAATGTTCATCATGTTTTTTTCCTCTTTTCATTTTTTTAGTTTTGGTATTTTTTTTCGTACTGATTAATTCTTGCTTGAAAAAATGCTGCGTTTTCTTTCGTTGCTGCTTGATCAACCAGGATCAAGGCTTCTTCATATAGTTCGCTTTCTTGTTTGGTTGGAACCACTGTTCCTAAGACCTCTGTTAACAGCTGCTTAACGGTGCTGCTTCTTCTTCATTTAGTGATTGCCCTTTTTCTAATGTTTCATGGGCTGCCCACAAATTAACTGCTAGTTGTTTATACATACTGATCACCTCATAATTTTTATTTTCGATCTGAAACGCTCGCAATTTCTATATAAATTCAGGGCAAGGCATATGCCCTGGTATTTTTCTATCTCGGGTTTTTTTCCCCGCAATAGCTACACCTTTGATAAGTTTTTTGACAGCTCCACATTCCAAAATGCATAAGAAAGCCGTAATCTCCTTTTTCACTGATAATGACGGAACCTTTATTTGCAAACCCACAAGCCTGACAATGATTATCTTTTTTTGCTTGCTCATATCTTTGTTGTTGAGAAAGCAGCTCCTCATACTCTTTATTGGATAAAGGACGTTTAAGCCCTTTATTCCAGTAAGATAGATAATCAAAATCCGAGTTGATCATTTGAGAACTTTCTTTTTTTTCCATGTTTTCACCTTCCTTAGTATTCATCAGCTAGTAACATTGTTCTGTATTCGCCATCATCAATAATGTAGATAGTAGTTTCACATACATCTGATTCAGTTAGCGGTACAAAGCTATTTTCAATTAGTTCGGGTTCTTCTTGTCTGTGCTGGATCAGCTGCAGCCGTGGAAGATAGTTAGACCCTGTAAGCTCAAAAACTTGTAAATAGTCAACGTTCTCAGCTGTAAATAATCTTTTGTGGTAAAGAACTAGAATAAATTCAAGCACCTCTTGTGGTATATCGTTTTGTATGCCTGGTGTAATATAGAATGGTTTCATTTGTAAATCCTCCTAGAAATTGCTGCGCCTACGCTCATTTGAAACAGAAAAACAATCATCTAATTTAGTTTGTTATAAGTTTTCCCTCCCGGACTTTACGTTTCACTTGTTGCGATCCGTACATTTCCCTTATTTCATCTAGTTCAAACTTTTGTTTTCCGTATTTCTTATATCCTGGAGGCGACAGATACCAGGCGGATTTATTTTGGCTCCATTTCAACCCTAGCCCTTTTTTTCCTAGCTGTTCTTTATAAGGTTTGGTGTTACCTGATACCCAAAGGAACGAGCCTACAACCTCAATCACAACACCGATCATTTTCAGAGCTAACAACTTAGAAATGATCTCTCGCCATTCTTCCGGCGTTTCTTCCGTTTCCTTTTCGTAAAACTCACCTTCTTTATTTTTATGAATATGCTTTAACCTTTGAAAAAGTTCGTCATACTCATTATTTAATGCTTTCATGTCTTCTTCATCGCCGCCACAATCCGGGTGGTGTTTTAGCGATAAGCGTTTGTATTCACGCTTCAATTCTTCTAATGTTTCAACGTTTTTAATGAATTTCATTGTCTTGTCCCTTCCTTTTCGCTTCTTTTCAACAGAAATGTTTATTAAATTTTTCAGCCGCCCCTACCAACCTTTTCGGCTGCGGTAGTTTGGCTGGGGTTTGGGGCAAAGCCCCGAGGTTTTAAAGATCTTTAAACGCTTTGCGTTTTTAAGGCGTGAGCCTTACTCTTTAGATGGTTGTTTTTCTGTTGTCAAAGATCGTGAGTGAAAATCAGTTGTTAGATTTCCTTTTCGTATAGCTGGCGTTCGGCATAAACGTCTCGAAGCTATGTTCTGAATTTTGACAAGGGCGAGCTTGCTCGTATATTTACCCTTGTCAAAATTCAGGTTATCGCTTAGTTTATACTGTCCGAATGCCTGGTATGCGATTAGGAAATCTTCAACTGATTGGAACGGGCATCGACACAACGGCAAGACATTCTCAAAGCAGGACTACTCGCTGAAAAACCTGCGTTTCAATGTGAAAGCTTGCTTTCACATTTTTTGCGGTCAAGCGTGCGCACGCTTGGACGGGGTGTGGGGCTGGCAGGTCCCACGGTCTTGCTCTTAATCTTTTTCACGGAATAGCCGACTACAAATTAGTTCATACTCTTCTTTAAAAGAGGACTGGGGAATAATATAAAATCGCTCAAACTCGGTATATTGGTATCGATTAATAAAATATTCTCTGATCTGATTAAGCTTTACATAGATTCCAGGATTTCCCGTAACGTAAAATAGAACATCATTTGGATAGCTTTTTAATTGCTCCCTATACCAGGGGAAAATCTCTTTCAAATAACGATTCTTTGATTTGATTGATAGTTCAACCTCAAAATAAAATCGTCTCTTCGTCTGATTCTCTTCTTCAAAATGCAGCTGAAAATCCGGAACATTCATTGCTATTACTTGTTCAAAATCTACACCGTCTCTCATTTCAAAGAACGCACGTTGTTCTGTTTCCACATATGAAAATGTTGGTTGCTGCTTGGTGATTTCTAAGGAATCGATCAATACATCATTAATTTGCATAAAGTGATTTAAATGATAATCAGGATTTTTTACAGGTACATAAAACGAACTGATCGATTGATTCCCTTTTTCGGTTAAAAAATACTTTCTTCCATTTCCAATCCGGATAAAATCCAGATATTCCTTCTCAACTAATTTTTTTACTACTCGATAAACAAATTTTTCTGATACAGCTTTATCTAAACAAATAACCTGGTATAGCTGCCGAATAGTGGTTATTCGTAATTCATTAAGTACAAGCAGCACCAGCTCCCGGACTGTTCGTTTGGCTAGATCCTCTTTACTGGAATAATCTCGTAATAACTCGTTCATTCTATGTCTCCTTATCCGTATAAATTGCGTAATGTAAATTTTTTTGTGATTCATTTCAATAGAATCTTTTTTAGCTGCTTCCACTACACAAAGTGAAGTGCTTGCTCTTCAGCGACAGTCCCCTCTTAAAGATTAAGAGGGGACGCAGGCGCAAGGGGTGTTTTTGAGACCCCATGATTGGGGTAGGGGTTGATACCACTCTCTTCAGTTGTAAATAAGTTTCAGCTGCTACTACTATAAAAATTTAGTGCTTGCTCTTCAGCGACAGCCCCCTCTTAAAGATTAAGAGGGGGCGCAGGCGCAAGGGGGTGTTTTTGAGACCCCATGATTGGGGTAGGGGTTGATCTCTTCTCTTTCTATTTTTATTTCCATCTGTTTTATTGTATTTTTCATTTTTTCCATTTCTAGTTTTAACCGTCCGTCCACGCCGATTCTGATAATTGTTGTTATTTGTTTATTGCCGGTTTCCTGACCTCACACTATATACTTGGCTTTAGCCACGTAGAGAGTGTGAGGTCAGGAAATTTTTCATATGCACCGCATATGAAAAAAGGCAACTAAACACCGCTATAACAACGTTTCCGCCTCAGAATCGGCGTGGACGGACAATCCCATAAAGTGCACCAGTTTTCTTATATAAAGTAAACGTGTTTTCATATAGAAAGTGACGCAAAAAAAAGAAAGAGTATTTAAGACAATATCTACTCTTTCTTGTTATTTTCAATAAAAATTACTGTAAGAATTATTTTGTTTTTCACTATGAATGGAATATGAAACAAGTATGTTTTGAACGCTATTCATATTTCTAAATCGAATGATCCGCAAATAAATGAGGAACATTTAGCTTACTTTGCGCATATAAACTACTTTCGGACGTTCATTAATACTATCTGCTTTTCTGTAAACATAATACTCACCTTTACGTAACGCTCTAATCCGTTTCGGATCTAAATAGTACCTTTCAACGTCACGAACAGTCCCACGTTGGGCAAGAAAATCTTTCTTTCCTATATCATATAATCCAGCTTGTTGTTCGATCATTGACGTTTTTTCAATGTCTTCATACGTTCCGGCTAATTTCGCTAGATAATCGATTTGTACCCCACTGTTGATTTGTCCGATCATGTAAGTATTTACGCTTCCAATTAACAACTCGAGCATACCTTCTTCTTTATCTTCAATGTCTTGTGGTGTTTGTGGACTGAAAATGCACCCTAGACCTGCACCACGTCCTTTATTTACACTGCTTATCGCATTCTTGGTTAAATAACTTTGTGGCTCGTCACCAATTAACAGAAATTCGGATTTATCAAAGTTGGCATATTTTTCACTCGCCATAAAGTTCAGTTCTGAGATCACAAAGTGTCCCAACATAGAAATGTATTGATCGTAGACTAAGCCATTTAGAGTAATAAAGACGATTTCTTTTTTCTTATTCACTTCAAGAAAATCAAGTTCCTCTGCAGTTGGATCCGTTGTGTCAAAGAGATACCCTAGTTCACTATCAAGTAACATTGATAGATTCACTCTGAGCATTTCAGAACTCTTGTAAAGATACATGAATCCTTCTTTTTCATACTCATACTCTTCCATAAGCTGTATGAATAAGCGGCGGTGATCAGGTATAAGCTTCTCTTTCTGCTGTTTAATCTTTGTAAATCTTGTCTCAATAAGGGTCTCTTTCTTACGTCGTTTCTTTGCTGTTTTCTGCACTTCTTCAGACTTTTCGACAAATCCACTACCAGCAAATAGATCCTCTTGTTCGCCGACAATAGACGGTGTATCTTGTGTCAATCCTAGCGCTTCTTCAAATAAGGAAAGTACTTGACCTACATTAATATATTTACGGACGTTGTGCAGCGTCCTGGCAATTTTGAACGTATCGAGTAACTGGATTGTATTCATTAATAGTGTTTGAGCATTTGCAGTATAGAAAGAACTCTCTGATTTTGCTAGAGTGACTAATCGATCTCGTATTGCTACACTATTCCCATGCTTCACAGGGTTATAACGCAGTTGATCCAATTCACTTAGCACTTTAACCTTTTTACCATATCGAGCAGCAATTCTTTCAATATCAGCTAAAGTCTCTCTAGCTCCTTTTCCATCAAGGAAAACCAATGGCAAATCATACTTACAAGCATGTTCTACAAAAATCATTAGTGCGGTGGTCTTACCAGATCCAGTTGTCCCGGAAAGTAATACATGTTGAAATAATTCAACAAAACGGATATAGTTTGGTTTCCCGTATTCATCGATACCTAATGAAATCTGTTGTTTCCCCTCTTCTAATTTGATGGTTAGATTTCGTTTTTTCGCTTCTCTAAAATTTGTTTCCAATTCTCGATTCTCGGCAGCTGCTTCCTCAAATCGATTTTTCCGGCGTTCCTGGTATGCTGTGCTACTCTGTACCTTGCGTTGCTTCTCTTCAATTCCTTCTACTCGTCTTCCAGCAACAAAAGCATGAATAGATAATAAAAAGAAAACACCCCATGCAACGCCCATAGGGAGTGCAAGAAGTGTTTGAGCATTAAATGATACCGTTGTAAATGGTAAATAACAGGATAGAAAACCGTCCATTAAACCTCCGATAAATAGTAATGGATTAATAACAGTTAACAGCCCTACAATGATCAACCAAAATTTAAAATTGCGGACGATCAATGATTGAAAATTGGGATCTTCCGGTTCGTATTCCATACGCTCTGCTTTATCTTTATACAAAAGATAAAAGTAGAATAGGCTCCCTACAAGTATGTAGGGGTAGCCAATTAGTCCAATGATCATCGTTAAAACAATCAAAGGGTTTGCTTCTTTCTTGTCTTGTTTCTGCGGCTTTTGAAACCAGTCTTGTTGAAACATAAATCTTAATCACTCCTTATTCTGTAATTCTTAAACTCATTTATTTATGATAAAATAAATAAAATAGTTTAAATAGAGGTGTATTATTTAATGGAGAAAAAAATCGAACAATTTTTACTAATATTTTTAGCAGTGCTAATACTACTTGGTTTACCGTTTCTTAGCTTTACGTTAGGATTAACACCATTCTTAAAATCAGAACTCACATTTTCAAAACTTAAATTTGTAATAACATTCATACTACTGCTATCCTTACTGTTCTATTTCTTTGCCTTTTTCTTATTAAAAAAGTTCTTTATTAAAGACAGTATTAAAACAGAAAAAATAATCGAAGTATCTAAAGATATTTCATATTTAGTTTCTCTTTTTTGTACATTAATGATCAACTTTACTAATTCAGTTGTCTCGGAAGAAGGACGAATTTCATCTGATTACAAGAATGAAATTCGTTCTTGGACAATGCGAGCCATGATCATTGGATCTGCCGCATTTGCTCTTACCATTTATCAGTTTATTATATATAAGAAAAAAGAATGAAAAGTGTAGTATTTTAATTAAGTATATCTTTTTCTATCTATCGCTTTTGATCATGATTCAGTCTCATCGGAGTATGTTAAATTCTGAAACGACAATGACTATCAAATTTCCATGAAAAGTATCAACTTCAAAAAAATCCTGTAACAAAAAATTGTTACAGGATTTTTGCTTAATATTTATATTTTGTTCTTTCTATCAATAATTCTTCCATAAATTGTAGATCTCTGTTCTTTTATTAAACGCTTCCTGCCCTCCTTCCATAATATCAACAATTTTATTTTGAATTAATTTATTATCAACACTACCTGTTTGGATATCAATTTTTTTCTCATCATATGAAACTGTAATAATTTGTTCTGAATCTCCAAGAACAGGGATATTTGCATTGTGTGTAGCAAAAATGAACTGTACGTCTGTCTTTCTATTTTTTATTTCTCTTATGATCTCGTTATAGATTACTTGGTTATCTAAATCATCTTCTGGTTGATCAATCATTATCAAATTATTTTCTTTTTGAGAAAGAATAAACAATACCAGTGCAGAAGCCCTTTGTCCTATTGAATGCTTTATAATCGGTTTACCATGGTATTTTATTTCTATTTGATTAGGGGTTCTGACCTTAATTAGAGATTCGTAATTTCTCCTAATTTTTTGTTTTATTTTTTGTAAATGTGAATCTGATAAAAGTTTAGATGTCTTTTCAGATTTACCAAGTAGAATATCTGTAATAAGCGAAGCAAAATCGGAAAATTCATTGGCTAATGATTCATATCCTGGATTCTTAATTCCTGTTCCTTTGAAAAATTCCCTCATCTTAGTTAAAAAGAAATCTTTATTTCCTTTGAAAGTAATAGTCAGATCTAATGCACTTTGACTAGAGTTAATTTTATCTATTTCATGTTTGTAAGCTTCTAATTCACTAATTAAAGCTTGATTTCTCTTATCCATCAATCCATTGATTACATTAATAATTTTTTCTTTTTCTTCTTCTTGTTTAGATATCTTTTTAATAGTTTCTTTAACTCTCTCTTCATTGATCTTAAGTTTTGAAAAATCATCTGGGTTTAAATTCGGGATGTTGATTTGTCTTTTTATTTCTGCAAATTCTTCTTCAAGAGAATCAATGATTTGCTGAATATCAACTACATATTTATCTATTTGGCTTTTAGATGTTTTAATACTAGTTATTATTTTTTGTACTTCACTTTTAGTATTTGTAACTTTTACTATTTCTGTTGATAATTTATCTAATAGTTCTGGAACCTCTTTGGATTTAATTTTCTCTAATTCGGACAATTCTTTGAGATCATTACTTACTAAAATACTTTCAAGATTATTTAAATATTGCTGAACTAAAGTATTAGCTCTTTCAATTCTTACTCTATCTTTTTGAATGTTCACTTGCTTTGATAATTTTTCAGATAAACCGTGTTCTTCAAAAACATTGATTTTATATCTAATATCTTGTAAAGTCTTTTTTAATTCATCAATATTATTAATTCTATCTTCTAAGTCAATTAGTTCCTTAATTTTTATAACTAAGTCATTCTCGATATCAGCTAAATTTCCTTCAGAAATTTTTTCTCTTTTTCCAACAAGCTTATCTAGTAATTTTAGCTCGAAACCATTATCCATGGCAGACAAATCTTTTTGACCAAAATATAATGGAGTATTAAGAATAGTATTCATTTTTGCTCCAACTACTTTATCATTCATATCGAGTATGTGGGGATTCTCTCCCAATATTCTTTTAATTTTATAAATGTTTCCAAAATTATCTTGCACTTCTAAAATTATTTGTCCGCCAGAAACTAATAAATTTTCCACAACTTCCTTCTTATATATTCCATCAGATTCTGAAGGTTCTAAATCTAAGGCATATCTGATAGCCTCAATAATACTGGATTTCCCACTTCCTCTAATACCAATCAAACTATTTAATTCTGGAGATAAATAAATTTTTTCACCATTTAATTTACCTCCCAAAAATTCAATAGACCGAATATAGCCGTGAGAAACTTCATTTTGTTTTAATGATATACGATTTTTAAAGTCCTTGAATGCCAAAACTACGGAATCATAGCAATTATCACCAATTTTAATAAATGACTTCTCTCCTTTTCCTATGTCACTTATTGATTTGCAATCAGATCCCTCAACGTAAGGTAGTTCATATCCCATCCATTGTTTTAATTGAGCCATTTTATCTCGAGTTCTTCCTTTTTGAAAACCTAGTACTCTTGTTTTAAAATCCATATTTTTTGAAAGCGAACCTATGAGCCCTCCAGAACATTCACTTAAAAATCCACTTTTTTGTTCAATATGAGCCATTAAAATAAAGTATTCTTTTCCATATGAGTTAAGACATTTAATTACATTAGGTAGATCATCTTTACATCTAGTATTTTCATTTTCTCTATTATCAATATTTTTAAACACTTCATCCAAAAATTGATTTATAAACTCCTTCCCTCCAGTTATCCAGTCACTTTCTTTAAAAACTACTAAACAATGAACTCCATTGGATCCCTCTTTTACAGATAATTCTACTCCTGGTAAAATCATTATATCTTCTTTACTAGCCTTTCTTTTTATACCTTTGTATTCACTGAAATCAAACTTATTGTGATTAGTTATCACTCCGAGTTTAATTTCCTCAGACTTTAATTTTTCTACGTAGTCAGAAATAAATCTATCGGCTTCTCCGGTATAAGAGAACTCCTTATCCGCCTTTGTGTGCAAATGAAAATCAGCCCTAACCCATTCAGTCCCACCATTAAACATATTATTCCTCCTATACAATGATTAATTATATTCACTTTAAGTATAACATTTTAATAGTAAGAAAAATGGGATTTTGAAATATAATCGAAAATCAAAATAATTATTTCGTTCTTTTAAAAGAACTTTTTGGCAACGGTTTTGGATTTTTTCGACTTTGATTCTCTTCTGAAAATCCTCTCTTGTCCCAACGATCTGCACGTGCTCTCTCGTGAGCAGACGTTTGGTCTGCATAGCCTTGTTTCATATCAGTACCAAATTGACGGACACTTTGTATTCCTCGACCAACAGCTTGTATAGCTGGATCTTGCTTAATTTCTTTCGCAACTCTATTTCTTCCTCGCTGGATATATTTAACAGTTGCTTTACTCTGTTCATTCGCACGTTTTGGAATATGACGGGTATATGCAGCCATTGCACCAATGTTTTCAGCTGAACTTTTTGGTACTTGATTATAGTTCCCTAATCCTGATTGAATCTCTAGTCCTCCAGATCTCTCCACCCTTTTAACCATTAGTTCACGAGCTGCAGCTCGTTCTGATTTCGTTTGATCAGAGGATTGCTTGGCTCCAGAAGCACGTCCAATGCTCCCTCTTTCTGCAGCTGGTGTCTTACCTGCTTCTTTAGGGTTTTGTTTAGCAGCTGGTTCATTCGCTGCAGGTTGTTTCTTCTTATCGGTTGATTTCTCAGAACTTTCAGCACCTTTTTTACCTTCAGAGGTAGCAGAAGACTTATCTTTTTTCTCTTGCTGCTTACTCCTATATTTTGCTTGTCGTTCTTTGGCTTGTTCATTCCGTTGATCCGCTTTACCAGCATTTGGATCATTTTTAGTAGCAGAATTTTCAGCTGCTTCATTTTCTCTCGAAGCTCCTTTTCTTTCTCCACTAACTCCAGCTGTTTCTTTTGCCTCTTTCGGATTTTGTTGATTTTCTCCGGAAGCGGTTTGTTCGTTTTCTTTGTCTGGTGCTTCTTGACGGCTGGACGCTTGGCGATCTTCTGAAAGAGATTCTTTCGTTTTCGCTTGTTTTGTTTGTTCCTGATCGTCAGTCCCCGTTTCTTTTTTGTCCTCATTTTGCTGCCTATCTCTATCCTGATTACGATCTTTCGATAGTTCCCGCTTCTCTTTAGCGTCTTTAGGACTAGAGGACGCTTCTTCTTGTTTACGTTTTTCAGCTTCTTCTTTTTGCCGATCACGCTCTTTCTGCTGTTTTCGTTCTTTGGCTTCAGCCTGGGCAAGTTTCCTAGATTTGGCAATATCTCGCCTCATTTTTACATTTCTTGCCTCTTGCATGGCTCCCCTTAGATCTCCTTTTACTGCAGCGATGAAGAAATATCTGAAGTAATAGAAAAAGACCGGCAAGAAAATGAACAGTAACATCATGAAAAATCGACCGATTCCGGATTTTCCAGCTGTTGACTGAAAACCAAAACTAATAATTGTTGAGTACATTAATAGCAGAAAAAAAACTCCTGCTTTCATAAACACTAATGTTCCAGCACTTTTTCCATATTGAATTAGCACGCTTCCATCTGATTTAAACAGCGAAATGATCAATACGATTACGAACGCCGGTAGAATAAATAAACAGAAAAAAGCAAAGATATTTTTCAAAATCACTCCGATAAAAAGAATGATCACCTGGAAAAATCCTACAATACTGTATAGTAATGAGTTACCAGCGACCCCCATTGCTTTGCTAGGTGTCACTGTTTTATTTTCCAACGTATCTAATTCATAGGTTGTCGCTGCTTCTAAAAAGCTTTGTTTCCCTTCGTTATCTAACAGACCTGCGATCCGGTCGTATTCCTCACCGTCAATTTCAAGTTTCTTTTCCTTGATCTTAGATACATTCGCTGTTCCATATTGCATTTCTAAATATGGAATGAAAAGATTATTTTTAAAGTTGTTAGCCGCTAGTATTGTTGCACTTTTCTTTAATGGTGCTTCACTGGCTTCAGCGTTCAGCTCTTCATTTGTTTTTCCAGTAGTCGGTGGCGCTGGTTGAGCAGTGTTATCTTCTACTACTATTTTCCCTTCAGCATTTAGAGTGGGTGACGCTTTTAATAGTGCATATTCTATATCGTCCCCGGTGTTTTCTATAAAATCTAAAGCCTCGTTACTGTAATCTTTCAGAAGTGCTAAGCAGGTGAAAATAATAACAGCTAATCCAAAAACTCGAATAGCTCCTAATACTTTACCAGTCATAGCATAGCGATAGACTAGGACAAGAACCGCAAATCCAGCAATAATACTGCCGGACACACTTGTCATACTAACTGCTAATGCTTCAGTAAGTGTTTTAACAAAATCTCTCAGTGTACTTGTAATATCAACAGCATACGTAAATTCAGCCAATGTCATAGTTGCACGCCCGAAAAACAGGGCAATTCCCCAAAAGATCGATTTAAGCCCGACACCAATTTGTTGCCCGATTTTACTTGTCAGGCTTCCTTCTATCTCACTTGTCATAAGCTCGAATGAATGATCTTTATATTGTTTATAAAGCTCTTCATTTGTTTCTGGCAAGGGTTGATTAATATACTCTTCTTTCGCTTTCTCCTTCTCATTCTCTGTCTTATTTGGCTTTTCAACAGGCTTCCCTTGATCAGGGGTTCCAACGTTTGTAGCGTCACCGTCAATAGGTGTCTCTATGTCTGTTTGAGGCATTGCTGGGTCTGTGTCTGCTTGTGCTTCAGTAGCTAAAACACCAATGAGTAAAAGGAATAAAACAACTAAAGGAATAGATTTGAGTAGTTTTTTCATTTCCTAACCCACCCTCTCCATTTCAAGGGCGAATTGTGTCTGCTCGCTGTTTTGTTTCGTAGTTTTTAGCATTTCATGCCATTCTTCAAATAATGCGTCTACTGCAACTAGACCTTTTCTTCCCTGGTGATCACTAAATAATGCAATACCTGGTTTCATTTGTTTCACCATTTGAATATTGGCTGCATTTGGTACCAGTTCAAAGTAATTTAGTAGGTTCTCAATCGATTCGTCTGACTTTGGCTTGTAGGCGAACTTATACGAAATAAGTTCGTCTTTGTTTGCAGCGTCTACTAACATTTGAGAAAGAAGCACAATATCTGTACCATTTGCACGCCCTTTTCGTAAGTTATCTTCAATAATAAAACTACCTGCTGGACTATCTTCAATCGATTTAAATTCATCGATGACAACCATAGCGTCCTCGTCTTTGTTGATAGAAAAGACTTGTACTAACTTGTTCATAACTTCAAGTACAATAGCACTTGCTCTCATGTCGTCCGTTTCCATTCCTGCGTCAAGGATTTCCCTAGTAGCCGGCTGTGCTCCCTGCATACCTACAACATTGATTGTATTGTCGAAAGAAATTACCTTACTCTCCGGTGTCCCGATCAGAACTTTTCCTATACCATCGCTGTAGCTTTCTAATGTTTCCGCAAGCTCTTTATCTGAAGCATAGATTCGTTGGATTGCGCCACTCATACATGGGCGTTGTGCTTCGTCTAATTCATTAGAAATTGCTTTATTGATTACTAACTCTTTTGTTGCTTGAATTTTTGGATCTAAATGTACCTTCCCTAAACGATAAAGGACTTGTCTTGCAGTAGAAAGAGCTTCTTCTCTTTCCATGAATAGCAATGGATCCAAAATTCCTCGATTTTCTTCTTTCTTGTCGATCGTGATGAAATGGATCCGATCTAACAACGCCATAAATTCGGGAATATGGGAATATTTCTCACGGGCTTCAGCAACAAATTCAATCATTTCATTTTTAGGCTCCAGGTATAGAACCTTTTGCCCAAAAAAGGCACTCCACAAGAAAATTAATTTGGCAAGATAGCTTTTTCCTTCCCCGGGCGGTCCGACAATTAACGTATTCCCGTTTGCTATACTTGCTCCAGGTATCGCTTTTTTTGCTAACCCCAAAAATAACCATACAACCTGCGCATTGACCTGGATAGCTTGTGCAACGTCTTCTATATTTTTTAAGCTGGTAACTAAACGACCTAGAGGAAAACCTACATTGTTTCCTAAACGCTGCACAAGATTCATTCCTAGATCTGCAATAAATCCAGTTGATACCGTTTGTTCAAATACTCGATAGTTGAACGGGCTACCTATCAATCCTTGATTGAAATAAGTTAACTGATCCTTTTCTGGTCGATACAGTTTAAACTTAGAATTTTCATGTGCATATTCAAGGCGTTCTACTCGCTTCTCCAGCTCTTCCAAACTATCAGCAGCAACAGTTAAATGAAGATCTGCACGTAACAAACGTTGTTCACCTTCATTAAGCCCTTTATGCAACCCCTGCAGCCGTTCTTGACCAAAAAGAAGCACTTCGTCTTCGTCAAAAAGTGCTTCCTCTTCTGCTTTCATACTTCTATCTTTTTCCTGCTGGAACAGTCGTTTTCTCATTTTTCGATTGATCCTTTTATCTTTTTCATTGTTTTCAAAGCGAAAACGGGTTTGAGGCATAATTGCAAAGCTAACACTATCCTGCAGCTTTTGGATCCAACTAGAACCGAATACAGAACTAGGGGTGTCAACCATTGCTAGTGTAGCGATATAATGCGTTCTATCTCTCTGCTCAATCTTAATGTACCCGTTATGATTTGAAATAGCCCCCTCATTGATCTCTGCACTGGATAATTCTCTTGTAGGCAAATAAGGATCTGCTGGGTGATACATAAAGTAAGTACATAATTCATAGTCAGCTTCAGTAATTCGTTCAACGGGTTCATATAAGTTTAAATGACCGAAAAGATCCTCTTCTTGCTCAATAAATGAATCAACCACTTTGTCGCTTACTTCTTTAAAACCAAACATTTCTACTAAACTATGCCCAAACGTTTGCCGTGCCATTTTGACATACTCAATCGGATTACTTGGCAAGGGAACATTTGTCAATTTGACAAATAGATATGTCCGATAATTAATGCTGCTTGCTTCTTTCACTAAAATATTTGATGTAACATCAAGGTAGGTGTTGGCAACGTCTTTTAGCTCCCCTTGAATGTAGTGATCTTTCAATAATCCTATTTGATTATCGATGTCAAACGCTTCAGGAATGTTTATTTGATGATATTCATATTGATCATGATCATACAACCCCTTGCCGTTTTGGTTGTGTTCCTCAAAAAAGTTTATATCATTTATTGGCAAATCTTTTGATTTCATACGATAGCCAACCCACACATGACCACCGCTATTACTGAAAATAAAATTTTTAAAATAGTCATAAACTGGTGGCTCTACAAGTCTACGCTTTGTACTTCGCACAACGTTTCCCCCTTTTCATTCTTTTATACTTGAATGTTTGATTTTCTTCATAAATCACAGCATGCCCATGTTCATATTGATTTCCTTTACTGGTATAAAAAAGACCTCTTCCTAATACAAACTGGAAAATGTTCTTTTGATCCCAGTTCATGCTAAACAGCGTCCAAACTAGCAAAACTAAAACGATAATTAAATGGATCCAGTGTTTCAGATAAAAGGTAACGATCCCTTCATTTCCGGTAATTACTCCGAAAAATAGAATAAGCAGGCACCCCAATGTAAACACGCCAAAAACAATCAATCGATAAATGGATAAGCCGTTCGGTGCCCATCGATTCAAAGAAATCGGACCCAAGTTATAAACTCGGTGTCCGTGATTGTATTCTTTTGTAAAATTAAACTCCATGACTTACTCCCTCCTAAAGCAGCATTTTAAACAAATCAAGTAAGTCTGGAAAATAGATCATTCCTGTACCTGTAAACTTGATAATGACATTCGTAATTGCTTCTCCAATTTCCTGCAAGTGAGCCATCAACGTGATTCCCACCGCTAAAAGAAGAGGAATAACGATAGAAAGCACAAGTCCGACAATACTTTGTTGTGAAATTGAAATAACAATAAACAGCAATGCCGCAATTCCTAGCGCCCAATAAGCCTGCGTTTGAATACTTTTAAAGAAATCCTCTAGTCCTCCACTTACACCTAAATAGAATAGTGTTTGATTAAACATTTTTGTTTTTCCTCCTAAAAAAGATCAATTCTATTTATGAAAGAATTGATCTGTTAATTATTTATTGTTGTAACAAAATAACCATTTCCTTCTTGTTTAAAGGTCACGGTAAAACTTGTTGATAATTGGATCCCACTTGTTTCAAAGGTTACCTCTGCGGTTCCGTTTGCCTTGTACTCATTTTTACCAGTCTTCACTAAATTACGAATGGTTACATTTTTAGCTTCAGCTGGCGTAGGAAATCCGGATTCATGAGTAACGATGTTCAATTTTTCGTCATTCGCAGCATACATTTGATAGAATTTTGTTAAAAAGTCCACCATAGCTGGCTGTTGATCATCAGCGACCTTTTCGCCCCTGGCATACAACGCCGTTCCGTCATATGGAACAATTTTATCTTTCGATAGATTGCTACTCTTACCAAAACTAGCTATTTCTGGCAATCCTATTACTCGAAAATCACCTTCAGTAATCGCTGCTGGAACAGTCACTTGAAGAAAGACTGTTTCCTTTCCTGAAGGCTCCTTGCTTTTTGTCTCTTCTGCTTCACTGGCTTCTTTTGATTCTTCTGTAGAAACCTTGTTTGCCTGAAGAGTAACTTCATAAGAAAGATAGACAACACGATCATATAATGTATTTTTTTTCGTTTCTTGTCTTGTAAACTGAATATCTAACACTTGGCTTTCTTCACCTAGCTTCAATGTTGGCAAGCTTAACCCATTTGATAAATAGCTACTCAACCAGGTATCTCTACTTTCTTTTTCCTCGTTTGTTTTCGGTGCTAAATAGTACCAATAAAGGAAGGATTGACCTTGATAAACAACAAAATCGTCCTTTTCATTTTCTTGCTTTTGATTCGCCTGAATTTTTTCAACTGATCGATTCAAATTAGCAATACTTGAAAGAGTGCTTCCTGAAGTAAATACATTCAATAGAAGAAAGAATGCCATACTAAGCAATAAAAACCATAAAAAAGCTGCGACAATTTTATTAGGTGACGTTCGATTAAACTTGATACTTCTTGTTCCTTCTCCTATGTTTCCTTTATTCCAACCCCAGCCCTTTTTTTCTTTCTTTGACTTTTTCTTGAAAAATCCGGATTTTCCTGTTGATTTCTTCTCTTGTTTTGCAGCTGGCTGAAGTGCTGCTAAATTCACTTTATTTGCCATGAACAATCACCCCGTACCGTTCAATAAGAGTAGCAGGCACTTTTTCTTCAATCACTACCTCATTTACGATTAATCCAGCACCTTCTAAAAATTCTAATGCCATTTTATACGCATTATTAGGAACGGTTATTTCTTGCGATAGTCGTTTATAACTAAGAATTGTTCCCCTTTTCCATTTCTTGTTTTCAATTTGATAGAGAACGTAAATTTTCACTTTATCTTTATTCTCTATCTCGTGGCTAAACTGAGTAAAGTTCTTAATTTCCCCGGTAGTTTCCGCGCTCAAATGTGTATGTTGATCATGCGCTATTTGTTGCTGTGTCTCCACTATTTTCACACTCCTTCCTAGTAAGCTTGTTTCACATAATGAACCGTCAATTTACTTATTTTTAGTGCAGCATTCTCTTCCTGAAGAGAAACAGTAAGAAGGATCCCCTGCTCACCAGCTGACGATCGTTCTTTTCCAACAATGATATAGGACTGGTTTTTATCAGATTCAAACGGTCTATAAATCTGAATAACTTCTCCTTGTGCCGTAAAATCAGCATTTACTTTGACTGTCATACCGTTTTCTTTGGCACATTCTTCAGTTAAAAAGCCTTTAACTGCTCCGTTTCTTTCGTCAATACTCTTGTAATTTACAAACTTTTCACCAAATTCTTTTAAAAACGTCTGAATTTCTAAATCATTCATAGAAAGTTCTTCAGCTGACGATTCCGTTTCTTCTTGTTTCTCTGTTGATTCCTCAGTGGAAGCCTCGGCACTGCTTTCTTTTGTTTTTGATTCTGTACTATTGTTTTCCTTAACAGTGGAACTTTCAATCAAATGTACTTCTTCACTAGAATTGACTGCCTTATCTTTCCCTTTCTTTGAGGTACTGCAAGCTGTTAGTGTCATTCCTGCTAAAAGTATGAAGCACAGGAACAAACTTGTTTTAGACATATTCGTCATTCTCCTTACATTATTTTTTTACTTTCCGTACGATACTAGTGATCGGTGCTGATTGCATGGAACGATTGTGTTTTGTTACAAATTCCCCAGCACTATTTTGTTCATAAGTAGAAAAACTCCCACCGGATCCTACTGCATAAATCACGCCCGTATGACCATATTGTGTTATAGCAATTCCACCAGCTCCCCAGTTGATCACGTCCCCGGTTTTTAATTGTTCAAAAGTCGGATTGAAAATAACTTTCCAGCCATAATTACTCCAGTCATAATCACTGCCTATTTGACTAGCATAGATTTTACCGGAACCGTCTAGCTCGGGACCACCTTGTGAGCGCACATAGTAAGCAGTTAGCGCATAACATTGACCTGAACCTACTTTAGATCCTAGAACACTCTCCAAAACAGCAATCTTACCATTTCCAATAATTGGATCTAGCCCTGGAAGCTCTAACCAACGAGAAATTGCAACTTGATCATATTGTTCAGATAATCGATTACTCTGAATAATCGCCAAGCAGTTGGTATAATATGGACTAGTTTCAGTGATTCCAGCAGCAGCATAACCACCACGACCTAGAATAAGTAGACATTCTCCTGGGCTTTTATTTCCCACACATGCGTTGAAATTAGACTGCTTAGCCACCATGTACCCATAATAATTAAAGGCTGTCTTTGCGTCCGGAAAACGCATATACCAGCCGCCCTCACTGCCGCCAATCCCCCGGGCTGTCCCTTTTGGAAAAGGACACCCTTCAAACCAGGTGATACCCAAAAAATTGTTATCTGCTGTTGCACTATGTGAACGTCCCCACTCGCTCTCATAGGCGAATTGTGAAAGAATCACACTAGGTAATAAGCGATATTTGATCGCTGTAGCTACAGCGAGTTGAGCCGTTTCATCTGAAAAATTTCCTGTTCCTTTAATATCCGGAACAGCTGGAAGATCCGGTGTAAACTCTCCAGTAAAAGCGATTGAATCACCGGAAGGTTGAGCAAGCTCTTCTTCCTGTATACCAAAAACTAAAGCAATACTCATAATCAGGATCAGAAGCGGCGCTACAGTAAACAATAAACTAGCGATCAGCCATTTCTTCACGACTAGATCCCTTCCATTTCCTGTGTATATAGTACAATTTGATTCGTTAATTCTTGAATTTCTTCTACATTTTCAAGCGGTTTGAGCTGAAGCATAGAAAGCTTTTCTTGACTTGCCTTTACCAATGCCTGCAGCTGATCCATTACAAGAATATCTTGTGTAAGTGCTGAACTGATCAGACCTTGATTGACTGTTTTAGCCTTTTGAAGCTGGTCTGTACGTAAATAACAATAGCCTGCTGCAATCAATTCATTTCTTCCGCTCAATATTGCTGTATAGCCTTCATACAATCGAATAGCTTCAGGATAGTTTTCAGTATCTAAAGCAGTTTCAAATCGCTGCATAATCTCCTGGTTCAAGGGTTGAACAATGGAACGCTGCATTGGAACAACTATTTGTTGATCATTTGATGCTTCCACAATAACCTCAGCTTGTTTTTTAGACTGTCGTTTGAAAAATTTAGCTAAAATAGATTTTTTGTTTTTTTTATTTTTAGGAACGGGCTGCGTTTGTTCTAATGGTGCTTGAATCTGAAGAGGTCTTTCAGCTCTTCTAATTTTCTTCCCGAATCCTTCTTCTAACCAGGGGACAATGACCTCTTGCTCTTCTTCTGAAAAAGTGGGTAATTCTTTTATTATCGATCCTAACAAGGAAAAGTTAGGTTCAGGAAATTTGTAGCTGAATTGTACGACGTCCACATCGTCCTCATTTAACAACGAATAAGTAAACGTCATTTCAGATTGTTCTTCCACTGCATAGCTGTTTTCTTTTTCTAGTAAAGCTTCTGCTTGGCTAAGTGGCAGCGGCTCTTTTAACGGAACACGCATATTACTTGTTTTCTCAAATTGAAACTGTATGGCCATTTTTTCACGCCTCTCTGTATAATAATGTGATAAACTGATAGAAAAAAAGGAGTTTTCTCATGAACACTGCTATTACTACGATTCAACACTTGACCACAAAATCAGTCATATTGCTGGAAACTTTAAAAATTCTTTTTATTGCGTCACTCTTTTTTCCTGAAGGAACACACGCTCTTTTCTCGATTGCTATTGATTTACTCCCTAAAGACTTTAATCAAGCATTCACTATTGATCGAATGATTACAGTCCTAGTTTTATTTTCTGCAACTGCTGCAGCTATTCTTTTCATTCAGTTAACTGGAATTTCTTTTGATATTATAGATAGCAGTATGACAAAACCAAAGCCTACAGAAGACGACTATACATTGTTAGACAAAGTAAGCTCTGGCTTCATGTCAATCGTATTAGCGATGGTCTATTTGCTGTTGATTTACAAGCAATCATTTTCTACCAAATTAATTATTTCCTCTAATCTCAGTTTAAATGTTGTTACTATAGTTATTCTGATGCTTTCGTCTTTTTTAATCTTTCCATTTCTTCTACATTTTTTTAGTTTTGCATCAATACTTTGGAATGCTATTAATAAGTCTTACGTCGGCGTCTCTATCAAGAAATTTCTATTAAAAGCAGCAACACTGGGTAGTGTTGTATGGTTGTTTATTCAACTATTACAAACAATTATTGACTAAAAACCAAGAAAGCTATAACGGAAAATAAAATAGTGTAACCGACTAAAAACCAGCCTGTATCACTTTTTTCTTTCTCCGTCATGGCTCTTTTATAGCGGTCTGTTATATATATCCACTTTAAGAAAAAGTAACTGAGAAAACTGAATGCACTTGTAATATATAGCCTGAATGCTACCTCTAATAAGGACACAGTCTTTGTTTCCCCCCTTTGCCTCCCAATTCAATTAGGAGGCATTTTTTGCATACAAAAAAAGGAATCTCAACTAGAAAATTCCTTTTGATTATTCGTCAATATAGTAATTGTTTGGTGTTTGTGGTTCTTCAGCTGCAGGTATTTCTTTACGCTTTCTTTGATAGATATAAACGGCTGCAGCAATAAATACTAGTACAAGCCCTGCCATCATAGGATATTTGCTGATTAATTCACCAGTAGACGGTAAATAAGTTGTCGGATCTGTTGGATTAAATGGTGCCGGATCTTTAGGTGCTGGTTTTTCTGGTACTGGTACTTTATTCACTCGTTTCTCTGTAATCTGTTTACCTTCAATCCCTTCAGTATCAGCATATTCTTGACTAGCTGTATTGATAATATCCTTACCTACTGCAACATCAGCTTTAACCGTCATAGGTGCGTCAATCTTATAGCGTTGTCCTAGCGGAATTTTTTCAGTATCAACGATTGATACCTCTTCCCCTTTTGAATTTTTCGCCTTTTTAAAGACATTAGCTGATATTGTAAGTGTGCTTTCACTATCTTCAATCTTAAAGTTGCTTGTTACGTCCTCACCTTTAGCGTTCCAAATTTTGACGTTTTTAGTATCTAAAGTCAAAGAAGCCGTATCATATTTATCAACCATGCGCAAATACGTTAGCTTGCTTGTCTCGTCAAATGGTGTAGTATCTAACCAAAGTTGATAATAAAGCACTTGTCCTGGCTTAACGTCAGCTGTGTTGATATTTTCTTTTTCATTGTTTCCTGTCTTGTCAGCATACGGATCCTTATTAGAATCAGCGTAACGATCATTCATTTCATTATCGTCGTCTAACAATTTTTCACCTGTCAGATCATAACCTGGAACCGATAAGTCAAATTTATGCGGTTGTGGTGTAGGAGTTTTTGTGTGTACTTCATTTGATTTTTCAGTGTGATCATTCGTAATTTCATCAAATGTATTCACCACTTTGTCAGAAGCTGCAAATCGATTAAAACTAGCGTAAATGTAAACTCCGACTTGTTTATCTTTGTTAGCATTTAGTAGATCTAAGAGTTCCTGTTGAGTTGTAAAAATCAAGTGACCGTCTTTCTCTTCGGCTTTAAAAAACTCTGAAGGTAACTTATCACCTTTCTTGTATTTATCAAAATCAACAGAAGCATAAACTGTATAGGATCCATTGTATTTGTCATGTGTTTCATCAAAATCATCGTCATAGATCCATTGATTAATTGTTTCTCTTCCTGGTTCTTTGATCGCTGGTTTTAATACATAATAAAAGTCTGAAGCCAACGCTACGTCTTTTCCGTTGATTGATTCGCCACCGTCAGTTTTCGCAACGTCTTTCGTTGGTTTCCCTGGCTCTTCCGGTACTTTTGGAATGGGTGGGTTGTCATTCAATCGAATGGTTGAAAGGCTAATTGTCGGAACCTCGCTTGTAACTTCGCCTACAGTTCCCTCACTATTTGGATTTTCTTCTGAAGAACTATCACGTAAGCTGAATGTTCTTGATGAAAACGGATCTTTAAAATCGGCATGACGGCTCGCACTGATTGTTACCTGATCCTTTTCAAAATCCGTTGTCATATGAATATAAATCGGCTTAACGTCTTCATAGCCTGGTATACCTTTGGTTTCTTCAAGGATCCAATCACCATAAATCAACTCTCCTGTAGCAAAGCCATCATCTCCGGTAACTGGGTTAACGCCCGTTTTAAAGAGAACCAGCTCTGCTGTTGTTCCTTCTAAAGGCGTTGCGGTGAACTCAATAAAATTGAATCCAGAGCCGCCCTGGTTATCAGGAAGAGTTAAGCTTTTATCAAGCGTAATTTTTGCTTTAATTCCTTGCTCTTCAGATCGAGAATCTTTCGTAACAATAGTTGCGGTTTTGTCGTCTACTTTTTTGATTTCAAACGTATGCTTTGTTGGATCTACTGTATATCCTTCTCCAGAATCGACCTCTAACCAAAAATATTTTCCAGCTGCAAGGTTACCAACACCAACCTTCAACGTTTCATCGTCAACGTCTAGCACCACGGAATCGCCAAATTTAAATAGTTTTCCGCCGATCAATGCTTCTGTAACCTTTTCACCAGTCAATAATTTAGGTGCTGGGGTGTCTGTCCATTTTACTGAATCGCCATTTTTATGTGGACTGGATCCCGTAGAATCATCAGCATAAAAAAGCTGATATTTAGCGTCTTTCATTACAGCTTTACCATTTTGTTCTAGCTCTGTTTCTGTATCAACCTTCTGCAGCGTATTTTCGCCTTTAACTTCTTGGTTCGTTCCTGCAGCTTCTCCAAAGACAACCTCAGTCTTGTTATCCTTGTATGAAAGAGTGACTTCTGTTTTCTTAAATGTGTTTACAAACCCTTCAGAAGCTTCAGTTTCTTCAATTGTATACACACCTAAAGGTAAATTTTTAGCAACAGCTGTACCCGTTTTATCTGTTGTCACAGTATACGTTTTACCATCAGTTTTAGAAATCAATGTAAATTTGTTTCCGGCTAAAGTATAGTTACTATTCCAAACGTCTTTTCCTGATTCAACCCCTGTTTTCTTGATCGTGATTTCACCAGTAACAGCCGTATTTTTCAATTCAATGGTTGTTGTTTGCCCAGCTTCCACTTTTACAGTCTGATCCGGACGAATGGTTTGACCACTGCTTGCCCAATTATAGGATTTTTCTTTTAAAACATAGTCGCCTAAAGGTAAATATTTACTCTTTCCTTTTCCGTTCTTGTCTAATTTGATTGTATCTACAACTTTTCCTTGCTTGTTAAGTACGTCAAATTCTAGCTTGTCAAATGAGTAAAGATCGTTCCAATGATTTTTTCCATACTGAATTGTTGACTTATCGATTTCTAAATAACCGCCAACTTTCCAACTAGGAAGTACACCAAAGATTCCTGTTATAATATCTAAGTGATTGTTTAAACCATCTGTATATTTGTAGCCAACTGTATTAGTATTCCACTTTTTGAACACTAAATATGAATTAGGTGATAATTGTGTTGTATCATTGTTAATGGCTCCACCGGGGGCTGAGACCATTCCATTTCCACTAATAGATAGTTTAGTATCAGGAGATACTATATAACCCAAGGCACCCTCACCGTCCATCGTGGCACGCTGTGACGCATCAATATCACTCATTTTAATTGGCATTAAAGTGTCATTTGGCAAAGGTTTTCCCGTATTGGAATCAATCAACATTACTTTATAGTTGATATTGTCTAAGAACATTAAAGACGATCCATCTGAAGAACCACCACCTTCAACGCCTCCACCTTCGCCTTGTCCGCCACCTTCTGTTCCACCCTGAGATAAAGTACCCCAGCCTAGAGTTAATACCCCACTTTGATTTTTAGCCACTAATAAGGCTTCATCAAACGCTGTCAAAGGGGAGTTTGCAGAACCGAAGCCTTCAGCTCCTTCAAGCTTTACTTCCATTGATAATGGAACTTCTTTACCTGTACTACTTTGAATCGCTATACCAACATTTTGAATATAAGCAGATTGTCCAACTTTCAAATTAATCCCTTTATCAGTAGGTAAATATCCATCACCACCGAATATCGTTGTTGGTGCACTTCCAAAGGAAGACAAGTCTTTTCCATTATATAAAACCGTATCTGATCCCCAAGTTACTTGTTTAATAATGTAGCTTGGTGTACCAATATCTTCAAAAAGACTTTGGGTTAATTCCTGAAACCAGAGATCGTCCATATCATTTGTAGGTGCTTTCAGAACTGGTGCATTGTTAATTTTACCTATCTCAGTTACACCACTAGGAAGTGTTAATGCTTCAGCTTCCTGCAATTTTGGTACTAATGGAATCACTGCAGCTAAGCCTAAAACAATCAATATACCTAACGAGGATAGCCTTTGTTTCCACTTTCTTTTCCATTCATTTTTATGCATAAAATGTTCTCTCCTATAATTTTTTGGCTATTTTAAATTCTAATTTTTAAGAAGGCGAACGTATACTGTGCATTTGAGCAACTCCTTTACAAACAAAAAAAGCAATCAGTTTGTATGAATAAACTGATTGCTTCTGTCATCTATTATATTTGGGGAAGACTAATTTACATCTATTTGTTAAACCATGGGCTATTTGGATCTTTTGTTGGATCTGTTTGTTCTCTTGCTGATTCGTCTAATTGATCTTGGGTCATACCTCCTGAACCTGCTCCACCTCCGCCACCATTGGAAGGTTGACTAGGCTGTGCTGGTTGTGACGGTGCTGCTGGGGCTTGGTTTTGTGGTTCTTGGTAGTCATTAGGATAATAGCTGCCTCCTCCAGTTCCAGGATCCGCTGTACCACCTGAACCAGCATATGCTCCTTCTGCAGCTGGTGCTGCTGTTTCAGTATTTACAGCTGTTTGGGCTGCTGCTGACGCTTGTTGAGCCTGGGCTGCTTCTTTAGCTGCAGCATCAGCTTTGGCTTTCTCTTCCGCTGCTTTCTTTTCCTGATCTGCTTTTGCTTTCTGATCAGAAATAGACTTTTTAATCTTACCTAATCGTTCCTGGTGAGCTTTTTTATCTTTTTCTAAGTAGTCGTCTTTTTCTCCATCGATGGCTGTTTGAGCTGCTTTCACATCATCGTCTTTCTTGCTTTTTTCAGCTGTATCAATTAGTTTAGTTGTTTCCTTAATCTGAGAAAGAAACGCTTTTAGTTTTGCAAGTTCAAGTTTAAACTCCTTTTGGTCCTTTTCTTTTAACTTGTCAATCGCTTCTTGAGCTTTGGTGATATTTTCATCTTTTCGTGTCTCAAACGCCTTATCTATAGCAGATTTAGCGTCTTTCTTTAATTGTTCATAGGCGGCTTTAGATTCTTTCTTTTTCTCAGCTGCTTGCTGCGCATAAACCTGATTATTGTGAATAACCATACCTGTTCCCCCGCCAATAGCAAGAACCCCGATAATACTTGCTGCAATAATTGTTTTCTTTGTTAGTTTCATGATTTCCTCCTGAAATAATATTCTATATAATACTAAAATAATAATTTTATCTATAAATCGTTTATCTTCTTCACTAAATCTGCATATACTGGTAAATATTTTGTCACAACTTTTCCGGCTTCAGCTTCTTCCTTTTCACCTAAGGGTATAGAATCTTTTAAGAAAGTAAACTCTGTCGTATCTTTTAATAACGTATAGTCTTTGTCAAAAACTAATCCTCCTATAACAGAAGTCTCTTGATCAGACCCAGTTGGTTTGTTCATAACATACATGACCATAAATAACTGTTTATTTTGTAAAAAATCCGTAATTAAATGAAACGTGGTTGAATATAACAGAGAATCACTTTCATCGGTTATAGGAAATGCTGGAGCAACAGTTAAGGTGATTTCTGAAGATGAATTTTTCTTTTGTTTAGCTAATAATTTTTCAAAATCATGGTCAACCTCTGTATAAAAGATAATATCTTTTTCATTTGAGGCATAAAAGCTTTTGTTTCCTACAGGAAAGCCTTGATAAAATTCTAATTTCAACTTGGGAATATCTCTAACAGTTAATCGATCTGTTAGGTTGGGAATGTCTAAAGTTTCTTCTGAAAAACCGAAATCCAATGCTAATGGTTGATAGTAACTTTGTTCATTTTTCAAATTATTTTGCTTATTCTGAGTTATTGTAAAACTCCATACCTGATAACACAAACCTAGCACAGTCAAACATGAACCTATTATCGCTACTACTACACCGATTGTCAGCGAACTATTTTTTGCCATAAACTCTATAAACTCCATTTCTTTACCTCCATTTTATCATTTATTATTAAGTTTGACTATTCCTTTTAGAAAACTATATCGAACATATGCCTATGTATATCCCTCTGTTACGTTATTATCTTTATCACCCAAACATAGATATACAAAATCGTGTGTATAATTCTTACACACGTTTCTAAGATCCTGATTGAATCAGCGATCTATAGAAATCTTCATCTGTTAACTCCTTTTCAACTAATTCATAATTTTCTATCAGCTCTTGATCATCAAACCCTAAGCCGGAAAACTCGCTATTTGGAAAACGCATTTTATGAGTTTTTTTTGTCTCTTCAAATTCCAAAATAATCTGATTTAATGTCGCAGAATCTTTGAATGACATAGCGTCTAACAGCTTAGTTGTTGTTCCTGCATCAAAATCATCTGAATGTTCATACGTCCACGGGAAATAAGCTCCTGTTTCTTTATGTTGAAATACTTTTATTTTCTTCATTAACTTTCCCTCGTTTCTTTTTTCCTTCAGCAATAAGTTTCCACAATTTACGCAACAAAGGTTCTCTCTTTTTGTTTAACCATTCATAATAAATCGTTGGATCTGTTATCAATTGAAGACTACAAACTTCCTTTTCAAACTTCTGCAGCCAAAACAACTCTTCTCTTAGTTCATTATAGGGTACGATAAATAGATTTTTACCTACCTCAACTGTTCCATGTATTAGTAAAAAATCTTCAAGAGACCTTTTCCTAATTTCCAAACCATTTGAAATTACTGGAACTTTTCTGTAACCACCTCTAATTATATTTTTCATTATTCATTCACTCCCATAAATAAGTTTCCTCTTCTTTTGTTTACTGATTTTTCTGTTTATTTTTACAGTCAAAGTTTTGATTGTAAGGTTTATAGCAACCGGAACCTCAAACTCTCCTTATCTTTTGGGTCTGTCCGACCACGGATAAATGTTTCAAAACTGCTGAAACAAGTGATAAGGTGCACGCAGCAGACGCTTTATCAGCGTAATTTACCTTTCCCCCTTTAGTAGCTGCACTGATAGAAAAAGGTTGTTGACTAAACAATTTAATTTTCAAGGATCAAACTTACTGAAAATCAGCAAGCAAAAAAAGAGGAATATTCTACAATTATTTTTCTAGCTCTTTCATGCATTCCTGGTATTCACGATCTGTAATTTCATTTCGTTTGAGTAATACCTGCAGCTTTAATTCTTGTGTATAGCCATGTTTGCTGATATGATCTTGTAGCTTTCTAGCCTCTCGTATCTTCCGCTGTTTCTTCTTGATTTTACTTTTTTTACGTCCCATTGCTTCCACCTGCCCCATCATTTTTAGAAATATCAGTGCTGCTTTCTTCACTTTCTATCGATAAATAAAGTAACATGCCTATACCAGCGACACATATAACTGTTAAAATAATCAAAACAGGTAACGATAGGCTATTAAGATATACTAGTTTTTCTAAAGGTTTACCTAGATAGAGAAGCAGACTTGTAATCACACCATTAAGCCAATCAAGAAAACCTATTAAGTAAGTTAAAATAGTATGCATTCTGTTCACTCCTTTTACTATGATTTTTTAAATCTTTAAGCCAATGTTCCATGAATAACTGTAAGGTTCATCACATAACTTATCTACAAGAAACAATACGTAATGATCTAGTTTATACAGTAATGTTCCTTTAAATCCACAATTCAAAAAATATCTATATAAATTTGTCTCAACTTCCCTTATTTTTTTATTCGATAACTTAAAATCATCATATTCTATACAAGCTAATTCAAATAAATCACGATACGAAATTTCAACTACTCCATGCTCTATATTTTCTTCTTTCTTAGCTTGATTCAAAATGAAATCATTGATCTTATTGATATTCTCGTCAAACAACTTATTGATCAACTCATTTTCTTTGTCATATTTGGCTTTTCTATACTCGCTAACATTCAACTCAACATCAGTTTTTAACTTGTTCATGTTGCCCTCCTGCTTTACAGACTTTTTGTACCTTTCTAAAATAACCTTTACCAGTAGAAAGCAAGGCGCTTCCTGCTGTTTTTCGTTCAGCAATCTTTATGCCGTGGCGATCAAAGACGTACTTCACCTGATCATAAACAACGTATAACGGTTCGTGGGTTGTTCGCTTATTCTTAGTTTTTTTGCCGTTCGTATCTATTTGTTTCCTGTATGAAACTAAATGGTTTACGACAATTCCTTGTTCACCTGTATAAAGCCGGACTTTTTTTCCGTATTTTTGAATATCCCTAATTGATACGGGCAATCCTTTTGTCACACCTTTTCCCTCCATTCTTGAAATGCTGTAACCATTTCTCCTAAAGTTGTTCCAATCTCAACAGTTTCTTTATACTGGATCCACCGGATCACTTCTTCACGATTTGTTTCTATGTCCATAAATTTCAATGTTTGGATCTCAAATTCCAGCATTTCCTCTTCAGTTAATTTTCGTTCTTCAGCTGACCAATCCGGCATTACTTCTTTTCGGATTATCTTTCGATTTCCCTTCGTACTAATTTTTCTTTCATGCTCCTTCAGCTGAGAAAATGCTTGTTCTGCGGTCATAATCTTTTTTTGTTCCCAGTCTCTTGTAGTAGTAAAAAATGTCTTGCCGCTGTGTAAATAATGTCTATTACGAACTAGCAAAATGTAATAGATTAAAACGTTGATTACTGGCTTCTGAAGTTTTGTTTCTTGTAATCGTTGCTGTAGAAAATGATCTTCTTCTGAATTTCCTGAAATCCCCTTTAGTCGCTGAACCTCTTTTAACCAATCACTACAATTTAATTCCTCACATCGCTGTAAGTAATGAATTTCTTCAGCTGAAAGTCCTATCTCTTGTATGCGTCGTTCTTTTTCTTTTAATTGTTTATCAGTTGATTCAGAAAGTTTCTGATCTATCAGACGTACTACGCTTTCAACTGTTTCAAATGTACAATGACATTTTTCACATCGATAACAGCGAATGATCTCATTTTTTAGCGTATTATTCATTTTGTACGTTGAGCAGCTGCTAGAATGACAAGCAACACATTCCATCATTTTCTCACTCCTTCTCTTAATTCATGGACGGAGGGACACAGTCCCCCGCCACCCCCGGTTACACAATATCTTATTTTTAACTGTTTATTTCGTTCAGCTATCGTTCGGCACAATCGTCAAAAATCATGTTCTGGTGGAAGGAAAGGGCGAGCTTGCTCGTGCATTTTACCCTTTCTTTCCTCCAGGTTATGATTTAGATTGTAGTAGCCGAATGATTGCTGAACAAAACTGTTGACAAGATCCCTGAGCTCCTATATTTCGGTAGCAGGAATGTTTGGCTGGGGTTTTAGGGGCAAAGCCCCTATCTCTAATTGTGCGCAGCACACCTTTTTCTTTAGATCAGTGGGCTTGCCCACTCCTTTTTAGCCGCCGGAACGGTGGGCAGGGCTCGCCCTACGCAAGTTGCAAAAAAATCAAACAAGCTGAGCTTGCAGGTTCTAACTTCCGTTTTACTTCTCTCACCCTAACCCTTGAGAAAACCTCATAGAGGCAGCTTTGCGAATACTTTCTTAAAAGGGTGTATTGTTCTCCACTCAACCCCACAAAGCGAACAGAAGCACGCACAGGGCTTCCACCACCGACCTTTTGAGCTTGGTAGTCGTCACCTATTTTACAAGGTACAGATCGCTGATCTTCTGCCCTCGGTACATTTTGGGGAGCTCCCGAAATGGCTGTACGAACCTGTCTACTTGATTCCTGTGACACTCACAAAGTTTTTCTTTATGGCAACCGGCTGAGTTAGCAACTTGTCTCTTGCTACTGTATTGTCTATTAATTTCAACAAAACAGTAAGCAAAAAAGCCATAAGATAGACTTCTTATGACTTCATTTCCATTCATGTTATTTAATCATTGTATTTAATTTCAAAGTGTTCGCATGAATTAAAATGTTCTCATTTTAATTCCAAAAACCTTCCACTACGTCAATAAACTATGGTTTTCTTTCAAATTATGTTATCATTACATTGTCAGATGAATTTAACCTACGGGAGGTCAAAATATGTTATTAAAATCCGTTGTTATCAAAAAGAAAAATCTTACAACTGTCAATGAATCTTGCACATTGGAAGAGGCTTTGAAAATCCTTGAAGATTCAGGTTATCGTTGTGTACCGATCTTAGATGAATCGGAAAAGATTTTCAGAGGAAATATCTATAAAATGCACATCTACCGCCACAAAGCAAACGGTGGAGACATGAGTTTACCAGTGACTTATTTATTAAAAAATGCGACAAAATTTATTTTTGTGAACACATCATTCTTCAAAGTTTTCTTTACGATCAAAGAATTGCCTTACATCGCTGTGTTGGATGAGAATAATTATTTCTATGGAATTTTAACACATAGCACGTTATTGAATATCCTTGCTCAGTCTTGGAATATTCAGCGTGGTAGTTATGTTTTGACAATTGCTACAACAGGTAAACAAGGAGATCTAGCCGCAATGACGAAAATTATTGCGAAACACAGTAGTATCGCCAGCTGTATTACGCTAGATATTGGTGAGGATGAATTTATCCGCCGTACCTTGATCACTTTACCTGCAGACACAACTGAAGAAACGTGTGCAGTGATTGTTGAGAATTTAGAGCGTAAGAATCTTAAAGTTGTTGAGATCGAAGATTTACAGGCAAATGCTGAATAAAATGATAAAAAAGCAGCCTTTCAACTAAAAGGCTACTATAGACAAACTATTTTTTGAGAAATCAAATGCAGAAAATAGTTTGTCTTTTGCTTTACAAAAATTTTACCCAACAATAGTTATGTGTAGTGTTTTCTACGCTACAATTTATTCTAAGTAATGAAAGCAGGTGTCTTATGAACATATCCGTTTATGTAGCAAGTGCCTTCAGCAAGGATCATAATGGCGGAAATAAAGCAGGAGTGGTACTGATGGAAAATACATTGACCACCACTCAGAAAATGGCAATAGCCAAACAACTAGGCTACGCAGAAACTGCATTTATATCAGATTCTGAAATTGCTGATTATAAATTTGAATATTTTACACCAAAAGAAGAAGTTGATTTATGTGGTCATGCCACAATTGGCTCTTTCGTGATATTGATGTATTTAAATAAAATTTTTAGGAATCACTATACGATTGAAACAAACAGCGGTGTTCTTACTATCACCATAAACGATGACAATATATTCATGGAACAAACCAAACCACTATTCTATGATACTTTATCTCCAAACGAGTTCAGTGCCTGTTTTGATAGTAAAGATATTGATCATAAATACCCGATTCAAATCGTTTCCACTGGCTTAAAAGATATTTTGATTCCCATAAAAAGTGAAACACAATTACATGCACTACAACCAAATTTTGACAAAATCAAAGAAATCAGCCAGGCTTACGATGTTGTTGGGACGCATCTATATACTTTTACTGACGATCGAATTATATGCAGAAATTTTGCGCCACTATACGATATCAATGAAGAAGCAGCAACTGGAACGTCAAACGGTGCATTAGCTTGCTACCTTTATGAGCACAACTACTTGCAAAAAGAAGTCTATGTATTTGAACAAGGTTATTCTTTAGACTCGCCTTCCGAAATATTCGTTAAATTGGCAACCAATGACCAGGATGAAATAGAAAAGGTTTATGTTGGCGGTAAAGGTTATTACTGTGAAACTAAGTATTTAAATGTTGAAAATATCCAGTGAAAATATTCTGAAGAGCATAAAAAAAGAAGCCTTCCAACTGAAAGGCTTCTTTTTTAACGTTCTTCACCAATAATACGGACTTCTGTCTCCAATGAAACATCAAATTTTTCTTTGATCACTTGCTGGATATGGGCAATCAATTCTACATAATCTGTAGCTGTCGCCTGATCAATGTTTACAATAAAACCAGCATGTTTTTCTGAAATTTGAGCGCCGCCCCATTTTAGTCCCTGCAAGCCAGCATCTTGAATCAGTTTTCCAGTAAAATGTCCTTCTGGGCGTTTAAAGACGCTACCACAAGATGGATATTCTAATGGTTGCTTGGATTCTCTAAGTTCAGTCAGCTCTGACATTTGCCCTTTTATTATGCTGTGCTCCCCTTTTTCTAAAGAAAAAGTCGCTTCTAACACAATACAATGCATATCTTGAATCGCACTGTGACGATATGAAAATGCCATCTCTTCATTTGTAAAGGTTTTGACCGTTCCATCTTCTAACAACACATCAATACTTGTGAAAACATCCTTGATCTCACCACCATAAGCACCTGCGTTCATATAAACAGCTCCGCCGATACTCCCTGGAATGCCGCAAGCAAACTCAAAGCCTGTCAGATCATGATCTAATGCAACATATGTTGTATCGATCAATTTCGCTCCTGCTTCAACAATGATCTGGTTTTTAGAAACAGAAATTTGCTTCATATTTTCTAACATGATCACCATGCCGCGAATCCCGCCGTCTCGTACAATTAAATTACTAGCATTTCCTAAAACAAGCCATGGAATTTCATGATTTTTACAGTATTCAACCAGAGTAGCCACTTCAGCTTTTGATTTTGGAAAAGCTAAAACGTCTACAGGTCCACCTGTTTTAGTAAAGGTAAAATTCATCAAAGGTTCATCAAATAGTAAGGTTATATCCGTTAATTCATTCATCATTTCAATTTTATTCATCGAAAGTCGTTCCTTTCTTTCAAACATCCTACTTATTCTAGCATGTCAAAGAAAAACTTTCTAGTCTGACTCTATAAAATATGTTCTTGATGTTTCCGTAGCATTTGCGCACATAGCTCATGACTAGTAAAGACTTTTTCTTGTTTTAAACGCGTTCCGTCATTTGTTTGAATGGCTTTGATAAATTCTTCTACCATTTGCTGGAAGCCGCGTTTTTCTAGTGTTGTTGACCAATCGCCAAAGTTTTTTTGTTGCGTTCCTAGCTGATTTTTGATGGTTAAGTTCGTTAGATTTTCTAATACTAACGTTCCTTCTGGGCTTGTTAGCTGGTAGGTTTCAGTATTTGCCCCAGCATAGAGATTCATTGAAGCGATTGCTGTTGTGGTTTCCGTTTCTACTTGGAGTAAGGCTCTTTTTAATAGGCCATTTTCCTCGATGATTTTGGTTTGGATGTGTCGAATCTCGTCATCAAGTAGATAAACAAGCGTGTCCGCTATATGTAAAAATAAATCGTAGATCACAAAATTAGCTGTGGATTCTGAGGCAATACGATTTTTTTGAATCAACATCATATTTTTATTTTCAACTGCTTTTAATTCTTCTACAAATGGAGCAAAACGGCGATTAAATCCAACCATCAACAGGAGATTTTTTTCTGCTGCTAGCGTTTGGATTTCTTTGACTTCTGCTAGGTTTTCACTTAACGGTTTGTCGACAAAAACGTGGATGCCAGCTTCTAACAGTTGTTTGACTAGTTGACCATGAACTTTCGTTGCGGCGTGGACAAAACAGGCTGATATGCCAGCTTCAATCAACTCTTCTGTCGAAGCTACTATTTCATTGAAGCCGTATTTTTCACTAATTTCTTTTCTAGTTTGTTCATTTCTGGTAGATAAAATAAACGTTGCTTGGTCTCTTAGTTGAGAGTAAACAGGTAAATACGCTTTTTGCGCAATATTTCCTAAGCCGATGATTCCAATTTTCACGAAAAGTCCTCCTTGATTTTAAAAGCTGAACAAGCTAGTTAATACACTTATTTCTTTAAGTTTAGCATATCAGGAATTGATTTAGATGTAAAAAAATAGAATTATTTATAAGGTACAGCCTTTCATAGTTGAAATCACTGACTTTCTTGTTACAATAGTAATGAGGTGAATGAAATGAAATGTATATCATGGAATGTCAACGGCCTGCGTGCTGTTGTTAAAAAGAACTTTATGGAAGTGTTTAACGAATTAGATGCAGATTTTTTCTGCTTACAAGAAACAAAATTACAAGAAGGTCAAATTGATCTAGACTTACCAGGTTATCACCAATACTGGAATTATGCTGAGAAAAAAGGCTACTCTGGCACTGCTATTTTTGCTAAAGAAGAAGCTTTAAGCGTTCGTTATGGTATGGATCTTGAAGAACATGATCAAGAAGGTCGTTTGATCACATTGGAATATCCAAACTTCTTTATGATCACTTGTTATACACCAAATTCACAAAATGAGTTAAAACGTTTAGATTACCGTATGACATGGGAAGATGCGTTTCGTGCGTATTTAAACGAATTAAGTAAAGAAAAACCAGTGATTCTTTGTGGCGATTTAAATGTAGCTCATCAAAATATTGATTTAAAGAACTGGAAAACCAATCAAAAAAATGCTGGATTCACACCTGAAGAACGTGGGAAGTTTACAGAATTATTGGATAGTGGTTTTATTGATACTTATCGTTATTTCTATCCTGATCAAGAAGGCGTTTATTCTTGGTGGAGCTATCGTTTTAATGCTCGGAAAAATAATGCTGGATGGAGAATCGATTATTTTGTCGTTTCAGATGGCTTGAAAGAAGCTTTGACTAGTGCGAAGATCCATACTGACATTACTGGAAGTGACCACTGTCCAGTTGAGGTTGACTTGACTATTGCTTAACGAGAGGTTCTTTCTCTCGTTTTTTATTTAGTTTCTGTTAATATTCTTCAATTAGACTTACTATACGCCACTTATTTTGTTATACTGCATGTATGAATTAATTTTGAACTGAAAGGGATAATGAAAATGAATTTTTATTCCATAGACTTTGAAACAGCCAGTTATGCTAAGCATAGTGCCTGTTCTGTCGCATTAGTAAAAGTAGAAAATAATAAAATCGTGGATGAATTCTATTCCTTGATTAAACCAGAAACTGATTTTTTCTGGAAAAACATTCAAGTTCACGGGATCAAACCAGAAGATGTAGCCGATGCACCTAAATTTCCAGAAGTTTGGAAGCAAATTCAAGGTTGCTTTAAAGCGAATAGTTTAGTTGTCGCTCATAATGCGCCTTTCGACTGTGGTGTTTTAGCTGGATGTTTAGATTATTATGGCATCGATCAGCCGAATTACCTTTCGCTATGTACTGTGAAAACGAGTCGTAAGTTATTTCCAGAGATGCCGAATCATAAATTAAACACCGTTTGTGAGAATCTAGATATACAATTGAACAACCATCATGACGCTCTAGAAGATAGTCGCGCTTGTGCTGAAATTCTTTTGTACCAAGAAAAACATTTTGGTGTTGAACCGCTGAAAAAACTTGTCACAATAAAATAAAAATAGCCGAATCAAGAACAAATCGTTCAGTTGATTCGGCTATTTTTTATTTTTCTAAAATTTCAATGATTTCATCCATATTCTTAGAACCAAAAACAATGTCCTTATCATCAATGATCATCGCAGGAACACTCATGATTTTCTTTTCTGTTTTCAATTCTGGGAAAACACCGATATCGATCATTTCAGCTTCAACATTATGATTGATCGAAGCAATTCGCTGACAAGCTGCCACAACATCAGGGCAATAATGACAAGTCAATGAAACGAAAATCTGTACTTTCTTTTTAGGTAGCTCTTTGATTTTATCAACGACAGGCTCTTCTATTGGCTGTCCAGCGCTTCCTACATTGTAGACCGCTAAAACGATCGAGTTGACTTCATGTCCGCTTGGAATACCGCTAAATTTGATTCCTGTGTATTCACCTTGATCATTTAAGACAACAACACTAGGTAATTTATCGATGCCATATTTCGCTTCTACGTCAGCATCTGCACCTTTTTGAACAGTTTCCAGCAAAATTTTATCGCTTAATGAGGCAAATTCAGTTAAGAAAGAATTTAATTCAAGTGATTTCTCTTCGCTACTATCCATGACTTGTAATAAGGTTACATTCTTCGTTAATTTACCGAAAATACCACCTAGTTGCTCTCTCATTGCATCAGGGAACCATGTATTATTTCCACTTGTTGCTTTAGCAGGTTTTTTCTCTGCTTTTGGTTGTACTTCTTTATTTTCAGCATGCTGTTTCGCTAAACGTTTTTCCATACGTTCATTGACGATCGGTAAGCCAGCTTTTGTTTTTTCTTCTGTGATGTATTTTTGTGCATTGGTTGCAGCGATTGCGCCATCTGCAACAGCGGTAACGATTTGACGTAATTCTTTGATACGTAAATCTCCGGCTGCATAGACACCAGGAACATTGGTTTCCATATTTTCATTTGTCGGCACATAGCCGCGATCTAATTCGACTTTACCTTCAAAAATCTCAGTACTTGGTTTATTCCCTGCAAAAACAAACATACCAAACGTGCTGTCTGCTGGCGCTTCATATGTTGTTTCTTCACCAGTTTCATTATTAACAAAAACAGCTTTACGAACAAAATCATCACCAGTGATTTCTTTTACTTCTGTATTATAGACGATCTTGATATCTGGATGTTGTTTTGCTGCTTCTGCTGTTAATTTCGCACAAGTAAAATCAGGTTCACGAATGATCATCGTCACTGATTTACCATATCGAGTTAAGTAAACTGCTTCTTCGGCTGCCGCATAACCGCCACCAAGTACGAAAATATCTAATCCTTGGAAGAATTCACCATCACAGGTTGAACAATAAGCAATTCCACGTCCTGTAAATTCAACTTCACCTGGGAAACCGATTTTACGTGCTGACGCGCCCGTTGCAATGATCACAGCATAGGCTTGATAGGTTTTAGTCACAGATTTGACTGTTTTTACAGTTTGGCTTAAATCAACATCAATGATTTCATCCGTTGTAAATTCAACCCCGAAATCCAGCGCTTGTAAACGCATATCTTCCATCAATTCAGGACCAGTTGTTGCTCTAATCGCTGGATAGTTCACGATTTCGGAAGTCGTCGTTACTTGTCCACCGATCTTATCTTTTTCGATGATCAATGTATCTAACATCGCACGACCCGCGTAAATCCCCGCTGATAAAGCAGCTGATCCGCCGCCGATTACGATCAAATCATAAATTTCTTGACTCATGTATGTTCTCCTTTTGCCGTCGCATTATTTTGATTGATAAATTTTAAGAAAGACTTCCCAAAAAGGAAGTCTTAAGGTCATCTATTTAAGGATTTAGATTTTACCAACTAGGTCTAAACTTGGTGCGATTGTTTCTTCGCCTGGTTTCCAGTTTGCTGGACAAACTTTGTCACCGTGTTTTGCTACAAATTGAGAAGCTTCTAATTTACGAACGAGTTCATCAGCATTACGGCCGATTCCCATGTCATTGATTTCATAAGATTTGATTTCGCCTTCTGGGCTAACGATAAATGTTCCACGGTATGCTTGACCTAAATCTTCATTTAAAACACCGAAGAAACGAGCAATTTTACCATTTGGATCAGCTAACATTGGGTATTTGATTTTACCGATCGTATCAGTCGCGTCCGCCCAAGCTTTATGCACAAAGTGGCTATCTTCAGATACAGAGTAAACTTCACAATTCAACTCTTTTAAATGATCATAGTGATCTTGCATGTCGCCTAATTCTGTTGGACAAACAAATGAAAAGTCAGCTGGATAGAAGAAGAAAATACTCCATTTTCCTAATACGTCTGCTGTTGATACTTTGATAAAGTCTCCATCTTGGTATGCGTCACATTCAAAGTCTAATAGTTTTGTGTTGATTAAGTTCATTTATTATTCCTCCAATTTTTTTAAATCTAGATAATTTCCTACCTTATAAGCGTATCAATTTAAAATTATTATGTCAATAGAATTATTATAGTTTAGTTATTTTATTTTTGCCATTTCCGTCTTTTCTTTGAGAAAATAGCTCTTTCATTCTCAATAACATGAAAGAACACCTTTTATGGTTTGTCTGATCATATTTACACAATAAAACAAAAACAGAACAAAGAAAAATATCTCTGTCCTGTTTCATCTTCACTCTATTCTACCAAAAGAAATCTTTCAATAATTGAACGACTTTCTGGTTTTCAACTAACTCACTGTGACTTGCATTTTCTCCTTGAATCAATACTTCTTGATACTCAGCCACTTGATCCTGATAAATATATCTTCCAGAATAAACACTTTGTACAGGCACTGTATTGTCTGATGCAGTATCATCAACTTCTCCAGCGATATTTAACATCTCAATCGTATTAGGGATATTTTCCAGATTTTTTAAATAGCCTTTGAGCAGATCGCTGGTTTCTTTTAGTTGTGTAAAGGAAGTCACAGCTTCATTGTATTTTTCTGGTGTATCATTATATGGTGTTCCTAAAGTTATCAGTTTGGCTAATTTTGGATCGGTGGCTTGTTGAAATTCTTCTAGGTAAGAAGTGATCACTAATCCACCATTGGAATGTCCTAGATAATTGTATGTTTCAAATGAATATTTTTCTTGAATATAGCTTAACGCCAATTGATACCATTTTCCTTGAACAGGTAACGTGCTGTTACTACTGTCTTTAAAGGCAATCACGATCATGGGATGCTTCGTTGAACTAGTTAGTTTTCCTTTAGAAGAAACAGTTCCGTCAGTTGCTACAGTAACTTTTAACACGTCAGCTTGGGGATCTAACGATTTGATCAATCCATTAAATCGATTGACCGTTCCATTAGTGCCCGGAACCAGAATCGTTGGCGCTTGAATTTCTACTGGTTCACTATTTTGCACAAATTTTTCGGCAAATGCCGTTAAGCTTTTTTGAAATAAAAGAAAGAGCATCAGAACAACACCTACAATCAAAAATATTTTAGGAAGCTTTCTTTTTATGTTTTTAGTATTATTCATGACGTTTTCCTCCCCCTTACAAGGAAAGTGTACGCCTCGAAACTTAAACGAAAATTAAACACAAAATAAAGAGAATGACTTAGCTTAGGAGATTAAAAATGTTTCATCCATCTTCTTATCTCTGTTAAAATTCTTGCCATGCACATCAATCACCGCATGCCATTCTTTACATAAATCATGAGGGATTGTTTCAGTCAAATGAATAAAATCCTTACGCATTTCTTCATATGTCTTATATGGACCAAAACCTAAACGATTAAACAAACGAATTGCATATTGATCTGCAATAAACACATTTCGTTCAAAGATATAAAGGAGCATCGCATCTGCTGTTTCTGGACCGACACCTTTGATCTTCAACAGCTCTTTTCTAAGTTCCTCAGTGGAGTATGCACGAAATTTATCAAAATCACTATCATAAGAAACAAACCAGCTGATCAAGGCTTTGATATAGTTACTTTTTTGCGTGAAAAAACCTGCTGGACGAATCAATTCTTGTAATGTTTCCAATTCGATTTCTTGAAGACTTTCTACGGTTAAATAAGGTTCTAAATTGGCTAAAGCTTTACGGGCATTTTTTTCGGTTGTTTGCTGGATTAGGATCATCGAAACCCAATCAGAGATACGATTCTCATCTTCCCACCAGTATTGAAAACCGTAATGCGCAACCAAGTTATTTAACACTTGTTGCTTCTCTTTATCTGATTTCATATTTATTCACTCCTTTATTATCACATAAAAAAACTTGAATCAAAATAATTAAATCCTGACCCAAGCCGTATCATTGTTATTCAGTTATTTCTCTTTCTTTCGTGATCATGATCACGCCATCACCTAATGGCAATAAAGTCGATGTTAAATCTGGATGAGTCATGACTGTATCTAAGAATTGATTCAACTTTCTATGAATCGTTCTTTGACTGCGTGGAATTTCTTCGATTGGGTCTAAAATCGTTCCTGCTTGGAAAACATCATCCACCATTAAGACACCGCCAACACGTAATAAACGTAAACATTCCGGTAAGAATTCGATATATTTAGATTTTGCGCTGTCCATAAAAATAAAGTCATAAGGACCAGTTAAAGTAGGTAAAACTTCTGCCGCTTGTCCTTCTAACAACGTTACTTTGTCTGTTAAACCTAAGCGTTCATAAGTTACTTTCGCTTTTCTGATCATTACATCAAATCGATCGATCGTGGTGACATGTCCATCTTCTCCGACGTATTGTGCCATTAAACTAGAAGAAAAACCGATTGCGGTTCCAATTTCTAGAATATTTTTAGGTTTAATCTGATCTAAGAAAAATTGCAGAAATACAACTGTTTCATGAGGAATAATTGGCACTCCAGCAACGTGTGCTTCTTCTTCGATCACACCTAATTCTCCTTGGATCTTTTTTTGTTTATTTCGCATAAAATCAACTAGTTCTTGTTTTACAACTGGTCGATGCATCATTTCGTTTCGCATAATATTCGCTCCTTTTCGCTTCTTTATTATACGAATAGAAAGATACGATGTCAAAAGAGAAAACAAGAAATTTTTACACAGTAGTAACTCCGCAGTCACAAAGCGGAATCATTTTACTTTTATTCATCACCTAATTTTTTTGCGATCCGTTCATTCATTTTTCTTTTCAATTCATTGATTCGGTTGCGTGCTTGCATTTCATCTAGCGTATTTTCTGCAAAGGAGCCAACATCTTCACCGACTAATTGCAAAACAGGAATATTATTTGCTGCACCTTCTTCGAAAAATTCTAGAAGATCCAACATTACCGGTAACATATCCATGCCGTCTCCTGCAGTAAATTCCCACAAAAATTTTTGAATTTCTTTATAAACCATTTGGTACTCATCAGGAAGTTCTCTCAATCGTGCGATTTGCTTATTGTATTTTACTTTATCTGCATGTACTTGTTTAAAATAATTGAAAATATTTTTATTTTTCATTCTCTTTTCTCTCCTTTAATTTTTCAATCTGTCCTGAAATAAATCCCCAGCGTTGCCAAAATAAATTGAGTTCTTTTTGTCCGTTCTCATTCAATGAATAAAACTTTCGCATAGGCCCTACATTGGATTTTTTCTTCGTAACAGTTACTAAATTCTTTTTTTCTAAACGTAAAAGTATCGTATAAACCGTTCCTTCAACGATATCTTCAAACCCATATTCTTGTAACTTATTGGTTATTTCATAGCCATAGGTTTCGTGCCGATCGATAATTTCCAGAATGACACCTTCTAGAACACCCTTGAGCATTTCTGTTGTCCCGTTCATAATTTTCATCACCTGTTCTTTCTTGTGATACTTAACATTTTTCTCGCTACTCATTATTATTAAGTACAGGTATATAGTATAACTTAGTAGAAAGAATGTCAACTACTATGTTTTGCTAAGTAGCCAGAGATAAGAAAAGCACCAGTGGTAAAACTATTCTCTAGTTTTACCACTGGTACCTTATTTTCTACTTATTAATAAAGCAAGCCAACCAAATCTTCTTTTTCAATATTACCAAAGTATTTTTTAATATCGATTTGATCCACCGCTGCTTCGATCGCTGCTTTTTCGTATTTTGTACCTGTCAAAATTTCTTCTACATCTTTAATTTCACCTAGCCCAAAGAAATCGCCAAAGACTTTGATTTCTTTGATCACGCCGTCTTCAACATTCATTTGTGCATCGATGGAACCAATTGGAAAGCGTTGATGACGTTCTAAGTTAAAGGCTGGTGATTTACCATAATTCCAATCCCAGTTACGGTAGTATTCGTCAGAGATTTTGTTGATTTTTTCCCAGTCTTCATCAGTTAATTCATAGGTTTTCACTTGGTCAACAGAGTCGACACCAAAGATTTTCAATAAAATATCTTCACGAAATTCTTCTGTTGTCATATCTTGTTTATCTGCTGGCAAGAATGGCTTGATATTGGTTACTCGTGAGCGAACGGATTTGATTCCTTTTGATTCGATTTTATCTTTGCGAACTTTTAATGTGTTAACTACTTCATCAATATCGCTGTCAAACATCAATGTGCCGTGAGCAAACATTCTTCCAGCCGTTGCATACATCGCATTTCCAGAAAATTTCATCCCGTCGATTACTAAATCGTTACGGCCTTTTAACTCAGCACCAGAAACCCCAAGCTCGTGCAATGCTTGAATGATTGGTTGTGTTACCTTCGCAAAATCACGGAAAGAATTCCCATCATCCGGCATAATAAAACTAAAATTCAAATTCCCATGATCATGGTACACAGCACCGCCGCCGCTTAATCGACGAACCACATGAATCCCGTGTTCATCTACATACTCTTTATTGATTTCTTCGATTGTGTTTTGATTGCGCCCGATGATGATTGATGGGTCATTGATATAAAATAATAAAATTGGTTCATCTAAAGGTTTTTCTTTTAATAAATACGTTTCGATCGCTAAGTTAACTCTTGGGTCGTTATTTTCATTTGGTACAAAAATCACAGTTCACCACTCCTTAAATTTCAATCACTAAATTTTTCTCTGCTAAACCAACGGTTACTTGACTGCCAGCGGCTTTTTCAGCTTGTTGTTTCAACTCTTCTAAAGAGCCATGTTGAGGTAAATGAGTCAATATAAGTTCTTTGACACCAGCAGCTTTTGCGATTTCTCCTGCTTCTTTTGAGGTAAAATGAGCATGATGGTTTTCATTGCCCTCAAATAGATACGTATCAGCTAAAAAGACATCCGCATTTTTGGCAAAATCAACAAAACTTTCCAAATAACCAGAATCACCTGTAAAGACAAACACTTTACCCGTTTTTTCTTCTACAAAACGCATCGCATAACAAGGTACAGGATGAATCGTTTTCATAAAAGTCACAAGGAAAGGCCCTAATTTTAATTCTTCTGCTTCAAAATAGGGAACGGCTTTTGACACATTTGGCATATTCAATGCTTCAAAATGAACCATGTCATCTGTATGTCCATAAATCGGCAACATAGGTGTCGGTTCCATCACTGGATATAATTGACGATAATACTGCAACACACCGAGATCTGCGATATGATCATAATGATAATGGGACAAAATCACTGCATCTAATGTCAGTGGATCAAGATGCTCTTCTAAATTGACTAAGGTTGTACTTCCCGCATCTAACAATAGCTTAAAACCATCAGACTCCAGTAAATAAGAACTGGTTCCTTCTCCTTTATAAGGATAAGCACCTAAACAGCCTAAAACGGTTATTTTCAACTTCATCGACCTCCTCGATTATTCTTCGCTTAATGGTAACATAAAAACGGAAAATAGAGACAATTATTTATCCTGATTTTATTTCCCTTTAACTATTTTTCGATTCATAAAAAAACAGAACATATCTGATTACAGACTGTCCTGCTTTTCTTAATATTAATCAACTGAAACAGGTGCGCCTTTTTCTTCACGGGCTGTATCATAAAAACTGGCAATCGCCACATCATGATACGGAATCACCCATAATAAACCAATTCCGAAGACTAAAGCACCAATAATAAACCAACCAATAAATGAAATTTGTAGAAGTAAGTATTGCCCAAAACGACCTTTCATTAAGAACAATGCATACTTGAGCGCATCTCCAACAGATAATTCAGGATCATCAATTTTGATCCACACGGCAAATTGAAAAACACCGCTGACAAACACACCCACAAAAATCATTAAAAATGCAAAAACAATTAATAGTATGGCTAAAACGATGTCTCCACCCATTTGAGATTGAAATTGATCAACTGAGACGGTGTTGAACATCAAACCAAAATACATAGCTGCCCCGTAAGATAAAAGGACTGGTAACAAGACTATTAAATTTAATAACAATTCAACAAGATATTGCGTAATATTAATCAATAACATCGGAATATAAAACTTTCCTTGAAAAATAGTTGTTAGCATTCCAGCCTGAACTTTTTTCCCTCGTAAAACTTGGAGTGCACAGTAATAAGTGCCATAGGTAATCGCAAAAAAGATAAAGTTATTTAATAAGAAAGACATAACATTATTTCCAGCACTCTCTTTTGGTAAATTTGCAATACCTCCAACTAATGTACTAATAATAAACCGGATAAATACAGCTAAAAATGTAATCCACGCCATAGCTCCCCATTGATTTTTCAAGGAAATTCTAGCTTGTTCTCGATGCATTGCATTCGTAATTTGACTTTTCATTTGAACTATCACCTCTTTTTTAGTAACTGCGGAGCTTATCTACTGTTTCTTGATCTAATCGCTTAACAACTTCTGTAACTAGTTTGACTGTATTTAAATAATCATCTTCATGGATCATCGAAGTATGAGAATGTAAATAACGTACAGGAACTGTGATTGCTAACGATGGTACGCCATTTCTGCTTAAGTGCATCCTGCCGGCATCTGTACCTCCACCTGTAATTACAGTGTATTGGAAAGGAATATTGTTTTCTTCAGCCACTTGAATCACAAAATCACGTAATTTTTTGTGAGGAATCATCGACGCATCAAAAATCAAGATCTGCGGTCCTTTCCCTAATTCAGAATCGGCTTCTTTCGGCGTCATTCCCGGCGTGTCACCAGCAGTTCCAGTATCTAGGGCAAAAGCAATATCTGGGTCAACTAAATGAGTACTCGTTTGAGCACCACGCAAGCCAACTTCTTCTTGTACGTCGCTTCCCGCAAATATGATATTAGGATGTTTATCTGTCGCTAAATTTTCTAAAACTTTTAAAGCTACAGCTGTACCAATACGATTATCCCAAGCTTTGGCTAACATAAATTTAGTATCATTCATCCTACGATATTCAATATATGGCGTGATCATATCACCTGGTTTAATGCCCCACTCAGCTACTTGCTTATCGCTTGATGCACCAATATCGATGAACATATCTGCAACATCATAAGGTTGTTTTCTAGCTTCTACAGACAACACATGAGGCGGTTTTGACCCAATCACACCATGAAATACATCACCTTTGCCTGTTTTGATCTGAACTTGTTGAGCTAGCATCACTTGACCCCACCAACCACCAAGGGTTTGAAATTTAATAAACCCTTTTTCTGTGATCTGAGTTACCATAAAACCGACTTCATCTAAGTGTCCTGAAAAGAACACTTTAGGACCTTCTTTATCCCCAACACGTTTGGCGATAATACTGCCTAAACCATCATACATGATTTTATCAGCAAAAGGTTCTGCGTATTTTTTAAATATGTCTCTGACTTCTCCTTCGTTGCCAGGTACTCCTTTAGCATTTGTTAATTCAATTAACATCTTCTCTTCTTTTTTATCCAAAGTATAAAACTCCCTTCCAAATATAACTCCAAAAGTATTATACCATTCCTTTCTATTAAGTCTAAAAATAAACTACTTAGAACAATTTATAAGCGTACAAAAAAAACAAGAGGGCAAGACGAAAGTATAAAATACTTTTGCCCCGCCCTCCCTAAACGAAAGCTTTAACTATTTTTTTATATCCTCTGGCTCTTTTTGTTGCCATTCTTTTGAATAAAATGAACTATCAAGCTGATACTTCGGTGTTTTAGTCGAACTATTTTCAAGAAATGGCTTGATTCGTTGATCGGCAGCTAGCCAACCTCGCCAACCTAAGTGAATTGTATCCGCCATAAAATATTTTGTATCACAATTTTTTGTAAAATCGGCAATGTTATTAAAGCCTTGACTTTCCAATTGATACTTAACTTTTTTAGCAAAACCTTGCAACATTTCTTGTGAAAGTCCTGTAAAATTCGACCAATTTTTATTAACTGGTGGAATAATAAATAAAACTTCTGCATTATCCTGAGCTAACTGACTTAAAACTAACTGTAAATCCGAAAATTCAGGAGAAAAACGATAATCCCAATTTACCTGAGAATTCTCTAAACTATTTAATTTCTTCTTTAATCGTTTATCAAAGAATGGATTGGAAATTTCAAATGAATTGTTGTTTGTTGCCTTTTGACCTATTTTTTCAGCTAGTTGATCTAACTCGTTCACATCATAGGTATCGGGCAAACGACGTTCAGCTTTTTCAATCGCTTTATCTTTGTTTATCATACCGATTTTTCCAAATAATTCATCTTCACGTGAAAACATATTAAACATCAAATCAATATACCGCTTATCCGATGCACTCGGCAAGGTTCCTGAAATAATCGATTTTAAAGCACTGTCTAAACGCTTGTCTTCTTTTACTTTGGGAAAATCCATTAAACGCGTTGCAAGGTACTGATCATCAGGCGTTATTTTTTTTAGAGCACTGACCCATTGGTAGGTTTGCAACTCAGAATAATACGCATTGAAGTAGTCATTAGTCACACCCTCTTTTACAAACCATTGTGGTGAAATAATAAAAACTACTTTTTTATGAGAAAGATTTTTCCCCATAGATTGCATCATCAAGGCCTGTGTTAAAGACTGAGTTCCTGGCGCTCCTAATAAAAATGGGCGATAATTCCGATCATATTTATCTGCTAAAACTGACGGATGAAATGGACTGATCCGACTCAGCTCAGAAGAACCAAAAAATGGAACATAGTCTTTTGAACCGATCGCTTTATTTTTGATTGCATTTCCTCTTAGCACGTTGGTTGCCATAGATGTAGACGCATCAGCTAAAACACGCTTGCTACCCATGTCTATTTTGAACGGCGCAAAGAAAAAAACAAGAAGCAGAACCGCAGAAATCAAGATCGGTCCAAAAATTCCAAAGATTTTTTTCTTCATACTCATTATTGTAATGCTTTCACTTGCTCGATGACTTTATTTGGTGTGTTCCATAAATCGCGGTCAAATTCTGAAACTGGTACTTGTACACCTAATTGTCCATCAATTTCAACTAACAACTGAACTGTAGCTAGTGAGTCCATCAAGCCTTCTTCAAATAAATCAACATCTCTATTTTCTTTGACTTCATCTGTACCAGCAATTTCTTCCAAAATATCTAAAATGGTTTCTTCTATGTTCATGTGTAGTTCTCCTCTGTCGTACAGTTTTTAGCTGTATGTTATTTTGTTTTTATTTAAAAAATAATGTATCTAAAAATCCTGAAAAAATCAAGAAGCTAAAGCAAACTGCATTAAAAGTTAAGAAAATCGCAAACGCATGGGTGAATTTGTTTGAGGGGATTTTCTCTTTATGTTTTTTCTTAAATCGTAGCCACGCATCAGTCAAACAAATCAAGAGGGCGTGATACAATCCGTAAACCAGGTAATACCATGTTAGTCCATGCCAGAGTCCCATAAGCAAGAATAAAGCAAAATACCCAACATTTGAAGCAACGATACGGCTTTTGAAAACTTTCTTTTTGATTAAAGTAAACATCAAGCGCATATAAATATAATCACGGAACCAAAAAGAAAGTGTCATATGCCAACGATTCCAGAATTCTTTAATATTCCAACTTAAAAATGGTTTGTTAAAGTTGACCGGTGTGTCATAGCCCATCAAATAACTTGTCCCAACTGCAAACAAACTATATCCGGCAAAATCAAAGAACAAATACATACTATAAATATACATGTATGCAACTAATTCCCAAGAAAAGCCACCTGTCTTTTCAGCTGCTTTTGCTACGACAGGCATCAATACTTGTCCAAAATAATAACCAATAATAAATTTATATAAAAATCCAAGGAAAAAATTATGAATTCCTTTGCCGAGAAAGTCGACATATTTTTCAGGCGTTGGCGGATTTTCTACATCTTTTTCAAAACGGCGATAACGATCGATCGGTCCAGACGATATCGTTGGAAAGAATAACAGAAATTCAATATAACGGAAAATATTGTATTCTTTGATCGAACCATCACGCATTTCCATAATGATCTGCACAGACTTGAAGGTCAAATAGGAAATACCAAGAAATCCTAACAATGAAGCATGTCCAGAAACAAAAGGCATTACCTTAACTAAAACTAATGGCAAAATTGCTAAAAATACAGCTAGATAAAAGACCCAGCTTGCGTTTTTCTTTTGCCGATAATGAAAATAAAACCAAACCAAGATCGTTTGCCAAATGACATAAACAATCAACGCTACCCCTTGTTTCCAATCTTTACCGCCAAAACTCATATACAAGAACAATAACGTGACCAACACTTGATACCATGACCAGCGTTTGCCTTTAGTTAGCAGCGTAATAATCATTGGTAATAGCGCAATCAGTAAATAAATAAAATAAATAGGATTCGCATAAGGAATCATATAAGGGAAATCGATCATGTAGCATTCACCTCATTCATCAATCCTTTACGATCGATCTTTCCATTGGCTGTCAGAGGTAACTGTTCCACATAAATAAATTTTTGCGGAATCATATAGTCCATCACTGATAGGCTTAATTCTTCTTTGATAGCTTTTGATAATTTAAATTCCTTGTCAAAATCATGCGGATTAGCAACTACAAACGCAACAAGCTGCTGCACTTTATGATTTTGGTATTTAGGCACAACGGCTGCCTGCTTCACATAAGAAACACCAGCTAAATGATGATCGATGTCTTCAAGTTCGATTCGATAACCGTGAAGCTTTACTTGAAAATCAATCCGTCCGTCATAAATCAGCATGCCGTCTTTTATTTTTCCAGCATCCCCTGTACGATAGGCTGGTTGACCTTTGTATTCAAAAAAAGCAGCTGCAGTTTTTTCCGGATTATGCAGATAGCCTTTTGAAACACTAGGACCTGCAATTACAATTTCACCAACCTCTTCAGCTGGAACTTCTTGATCATCATTCATAATATAAACATTCGTATCATTTTTGACGCGGCCAATCGGTACCCGACTATAGTTGTCCAAAAGCTCCTGCGTGACCTCTACACCAGAAATTGCCACAGTCGCTTCAGTTGGGCCATACGTATTGAAAATGTGAGCACTTGGAAAACGATCCAGTAATTTCTGTGCTGTGGATTTAGGCAACTCTTCCCCACAAAATAGAAAAACTTTCAAGCTTTCGACATGTTCTCCATCAAATGTTGGTTCCATCAAACAAATATCCATAAACGAAGGAGTAGAAACCCAAACTTCTATTTCCAATTGCGGCAAGACTGCAAACAATTGTTTAAAGTCATTGATGACTTCTTTTCGCATCGGTGTTAACGAGCCACCTGTTGTCAGCGCTGGATAAAGATCCATCACTGATAAATCAAAAGAGTACGGCGCTTGAGATAAAAAACGCATCCCTTCTGTGATTCCAAAATCAGTTAGTTCCCAGTTGACAAAACTTAAAAGATTGCCATGACTAATCTGAACGCCTTTAGGCACTCCGGTTGTTCCAGAAGTAAAAATAATGTAGTACGTTTCTGAATCAATAACAGGTTGAACAGTGTCTGAAGCTTTATATTCTGTGCAAATGTGTTGTACTTTTTCCAATGAAACTAGCTTCGCATTCGTAGAAAGCTCTGGCCATTCTTTTATAGAAAAAATCACTGCTGGTTTGGCCACATCTAAAATCATTTCTACCCGTTCTTTGGGCGTATGTGCTTCAATCGGAATATATGCGTGACCAGCCTTTGATGCGCCTAAAAAGCAGGCTAACATTTCAAATTCCAACTCTCCGTAAACCACCACTGGACGAGCTCGTTCTACATTTTCCTGTAAAAAAGCAGCAATTGCATCCGAGTTTTTTTTCAACTCTCCATAAGTATACGTTCGATTGGACTCAATATAAACGGGACGGTTTGGCTCTTTCATCCCCCAATGATCGATTGCTTCAATAATATTTAAAATCGTCATGAAGTCTTCCCTCCCTAAAACTCATTATAAATAAATGTTCCGCCGTCAATATTTTTGTAATGATATAAATAAATCAACATCAGCAAGACTCCAAAATAAAAAACGGTTCTTCCAATGAACTTCCCCCAATATTGCACATTGGGTCGATTAAAAAATTCTTTCATTTCATGCCTCCAAAATTCCGCATATTCATAATTTTAGTACTGCTATTGTAATCAAAACAAACAAGAAAAGAAACTAAATTTTTAAATAAAGCTTCCTTTTTTACTAACAGTTTTGTCACTTCACAAAAAAAGAAGACAGGACAAAAGGGAAAAGTTTTTGTTCCGCCCTCTTTATTGTAAAAAATAAGTACAAAAAAATATTTTTCTACGACCATTTACCGCGTAAAAACTAACTTAAACGATCGGTTTTTGTATTTTTAAATTCTTCGTTAACTTAAACTAACTAAAATATTGCTTATCAAAACCAACTTGGTGATTCATACTCCTCTTAAAAAAAATTTAAGCTATTGTCGGTCTTTCCCATGAATCATACGCGAATAAATTGCTGACGTTAAAAAATAATACGTCAGATAAATCAGTATCAATATCCCGCAAGAAAGATATGCGAGCCAATAACCAGAACTTGTAATAAATTTACTAAAAACATATATTGCAAACGTTGCATGTAAGACACCAATGATCATTGGTGGGAAAAATATAATACTATTTTGCTGATAAATAAGTTTTGTGATCTCATTTTTAGGAACACCGAGTTTCTTTAATAAATCATAATTTCCTTTTTCTCGTTCAGCTTCGGAAAATTGCTGCAGCATCAAAATACTTCCAGTTATGATCAAGGCTAGGATACCTAAAAACATTGCCACATAAATGAATAGACCCATTTCTCTTCTTTTATATCTCAAATCAGAAAAACGGCTAGTATAATTCAGTTGCCAGAATTCCTGTTCATCATCTTCAGAATAAACTTGGGATTTCTCTTTTTGTGGCTGTTGGCTCGTTTTCGATATGTAGCCTTGCAGCTGATTATTGACCCACTGATATTTATGATAAACAGGCGTTATCCATTTGGGTTTTACAGCTTCTGACAACTTATTTGCAAGAGCTTCTTCATCTTTGGCTTGAATATTAAAAGCACTTAACGTATAGCTTATGCCAGAATTTATCTCACCAAATTGTTTATCTGATACAACGACTGTGGGGAAATTGTATCTTAATAAATCTTGCCCTAAGTAATCTGCTCTTACATCTGCTACATGAAGCTTGATCCCTTCTGACAATATGAACGTCGAATCATAGCGAATAAAACCACCTAGAATATTTGGGATACTGTCCAAAATAACAATGTCGTGTTCCTTTTTTAGCTCGATATTTTTTAGATAAGGATTTATTTTTTGAAATTCATGATAATTAGAAAGTGATAATAAGTTGATAGGACTTAACGTCTGCTGTTTTTCTTCCTGTCCAATTTTAAGATGAAATTGACTGCCCGTCAACTTATAATTCAATTTGACTAATGAATCGATTTTTGTATCCGGTTCCTTTTCGATGACTTGTGCTATTTCTTTAAAATTCTCCTCAGCTACAATAAAATCAGTTGGTGCAGTTATATTCACTGAATTCATACCTATTGTATAAAAAGACGCTGCGCCACCGATCATTCCTAAAGCAATCGCAATAAAAATAGTAACAGCTGATAACGTATTTCCGCCTCTTTTAATATGTTGTTTTGTATTTCCCAATGCCAACATATTTAAATTTCGATAATAATGACTTTTATTTTTTCCAAAGAAAAATACCACTAAATACATCGTGTATTTAAAAAATAAATATGTCCCCACCATACAAATATACATAATCACTAAAGGAGCCATCAAAAAACCAACAATCCCCAATGATGTATGCAGAAAAACTGTGCTAAAAGAAATAACATTGTACGATAAAAAATACCCTGTACCAATAAGCACTATACCAAGAATTCCTAAACAAGTATCTAATAGAGACATTTTATTTGACTTGACCGCTTTTTTTTCAGTTGGTTTAAGTAAGTTTGTTACTTGATAACGATAAATCCGCCAGCTGCTTCGAAGAGAGACCGCAAACAACATAAATAAAAATACTAAGCTGGTTTGAATCATTGAAGGTATTGAAATAAAAAACAAACTTTCAACCTGCAAAAACATCGCTTTTGCTAAAATCATTGAAAAAAGCTTTGAAAAAATAATGCCTAAAACAATTCCAGTTACTAATGAGACTGCGCCCAAAATCAATGTTTCCACAAAAAACAAAAAAGATATTTGACTTTTCCGCATACCAATCAGATGATACAGTCCAATTTCTTTTCCTCGCTTTAATAAGAAGAAATGATTCGCTGCAAACATAAAACCTAGTATCATAATAACGATCAATATTCCGCCTAAATTCATTGCGCCGTTGATATGAATTTCTTGTCCCACTCGATTAGCCAACGATCTATTGTAAGTAATAGCGCTAAAACAATAATACACAACAACAGCAAATGTCATACTAACGAAGTAGACAAGGTAATTGAGAAATTGCCCTTTGAAGTTCTTCCAAGACAAATTAAAAATCATTGGCACGACCACCTCCGCCAATCGTTGCTTGCATATCGATCACCCGATTAAAGAACTCTTTTCTAGAACCTTGTCGGACAACTTCTGAGAAAAATACACCATCTTTAATAAATAAAATCCGATTACAATAACTTGCAGTATAAGGATCATGAGTGACCATCATGATCGTAGCATCGTCTTCTAAATTCATATTTGTCATATATTGCAGCAACTCAGCTGCTGATTTAGAATCTAGAGATCCTGTTGGTTCATCAGCAAAAATAATTTTAGGTTTAGTAATCAATGCTCGTGCTGCTGCCACACGTTGTTTTTGCCCAATCGAAATTGCATTGGGATAGGCAGTCAATAATTGTTCGATTCCTAGTATATTGGCAACATGAGTCAACCGTTGCTCCATTTCCACTAAAGGCATTCGATCAACAGCTAAAGGCAAGAGGATATTATCTTTTACGTTCAGCGTATCCATTAAATTAAAATTTTGGAAAATAAAGCCTAGTTTGTTACGACGAAAGTCACTGATTTGATTATCACGCATTTTTAAAATATCCTGCCCGTCGATGTGAACGGTTCCTGTTGTAGGTAAAGCAATCGTGGATATAGCACTTAATAATGTAGATTTACCTGCACCACTTGGTCCCATAATGCCAACAAATTCGCCTTGATCAACTGAAAAAGAAATATTATTCAAAACTTGTACCTTATTATTTCGATACCCATATGATTTACTTAAATGATTTACTTCTAAAATTTTTTTCATCGTTTTCGCTCCAGTTTATTCATTGTCCTTATTCTACCAATATTTTATGTATCTTAACATCGTTTCTCCTTACAATTAAGTAATAATAAAAAAAAATTTACTAATCATTTAGTTTTCTTAAAAATAATGTTGTGACAATTTCCACAAACCTTTTAGGGAGTTGTTTTCACTGTTTTTTCATTTCTCATAAACACTATATGTAGTTGCCAAAGCGAATTAAAAATTAAATTTCACACTACATATAGTTGAAAGATTCAACGAATTGTTTTATGATAGTGAAGGAATAAATCTATGAGGAGATGGGTAGCAAATGATAGAGATTAAGCACGCTAATAATGAAGTGAGTTCTACTGATTCAACCTTACACATGATGAAAATTGTTAAACGAGATGGTCGATTGGTTGATTTTGATGATCGAAAGATTTATGATGCTTTGATCAAAGCTGAACAAAAAATTCATGGTTCTTTGGACCCACTTGCCCATGAACGGATTCAAGATATTGTTGAAAGAATTAATCAGGAAATTTCAGATCGTTTCGCTGAAGATGTAAAGATTTATGAAATTCAAAATATTGTCGAACATATTTTATTGGCAAAAAATGAATATGAATTAGCCGAAGAATATATCAATTATCGGACTCGACGTGACTTTGAACGTAGTAAAGCAACCGATATTAATTTCACTATCAGTAAGTTGATCAATAAAGACCAAGCTGTTGTAAATGAAAACGCGAATAAAGACAGCGATGTTTTTAATACGCAACGTGACTTGACTGCTGGTATCGTTGGTAAATCGATTGGCTTAAAAATGCTGCCTCCTCATGTTGCAAACGCACACCAAAAAGGCGACATCCATTATCATGACTTAGATTATCATCCATACACACCAATGACCAATTGCTGTCTGATTGATTTTAAAGGAATGCTGAACAATGGCTTTAAAATCGGTAATGCCGAAGTTGAAGCACCAAAATCGATTCAAACAGCAACTGCCCAAATATCACAAATCATAGCTAATGTAGCTTCTAGTCAATATGGCGGCTGCTCTGCTGACCGTGTCGATGAATTATTAGCCCCTTTTGCCGAATTAAATTACCAAAAACATTTAAACGATGCAAAACAGTGGATCGAAGGTTCTGATCGTCAGGAAGCCTATGCCAAAAGTAAGTCAAAAAAAGATATTTATGATGCGATGCAAAGTTTAGAATATGAAATCAATACACTATTTACCTCTAATGGTCAAACACCGTTCACATCTTTAGGATTTGGTTTGGGCTTGAGCTGGTTTGAACGTGAAATCCAACGAGCGATTTTACAAATTAGAATCAATGGTTTAGGAAGCGAACATAGAACTGCAATCTTCCCTAAATTGATTTTTACGTTAAAACGAGGAGTAAACTTAAATGAAACAGATCCCAACTACGATGTAAAACAATTAGCATTAGAATGCGCTACAAAAAGGATGTATCCTGATGTTTTAAATTATGATAAGTTAGTTGATCTAACAGGAAGCTTTAAAGTACCGATGGGCTGCCGTTCTTTCTTACAAGGCTGGAAAGATGAACATGGAAAAAAAATCAATGTGGGCCGAATGAATTTAGGCGTGGTTACCTTGAATCTTCCACGAATTGCAATGGAAGCTCACGGTGATGTAAATAAATTCTGGACACTTCTAGCTGAGCGTTTAGAAACAATGAAAGATGCTTTGGTCTATCGAGTTGAACGTTGTAAAGAAGCAACACCTGCAAATGCACCGATTCTTTATATGTATGGTGCATTCGGCAAACGTTTATCTAGAACAGAGTCTGTTAATGAACTTTTCAAAAATAAACGTGCCACTGTTTCGTTAGGTTATATTGGTTTATACGAAGTTGCTTCTGCCTTTTACGGCGGCGATTGGGAAACAAATCCTGAAGCGAAAGACTTTACCATCGAAATTCTAAAAGATTTAAAAGCTCATGCAGATGCTTGGGGCAATCAATATGGTTATCACTTTAGCGTCTATTCAACTCCTAGTGAAAGTTTAACTGACCGCTTCTGCCGTTTAGATACTGAGAAATTTGGTGTAGTAGAAAACATCACCGATAAAGAATATTATACAAACAGTTTCCACTATGATGTTCGTAAAAATCCAACACCGTTTGAGAAACTAGATTTTGAAAAAGATTATCCACAATATTGTTCTGGCGGTTTTATTCACTATTGTGAATATCCTGTTTTACAACAAAATCCTAAAGCGTTGGAATCTGTTTGGGATTATGCATACGACCGTGTTGGGTATCTGGGAACAAATACACCAATCGACCATTGTTATGAATGCGACTTTGAAGGTGACTTCAATCCGACCGAACGTGGTTTTGAATGTCCACAATGTGGCAATCATGATCCAAAATCCTGCGATGTTGTGAAACGAACTTGCGGCTATCTAGGCAATCCCCAAGCTAGACCAATGGTTCACGGAAGACATAAAGAAATCTCTTCACGTGTAAAACATATGAAATAAAAAGCGGAATAAACCGTTTAGCTCTCGAATGATAAGAGAAAAGAATTATAGTGATGCTTTTCGTCACGAATTGTTAGCTCTTATCATTGAAAAAGTTGGTTTGTGTAGCTGGATTAGATAAAAAGCGGAACGAACCGGGTAACTCTGACAGAAAAATAGGAAATATTGATGGTGACGCTTTTCGTCACTAGCGATATTTATCTTTTTTCCGAAGAGTTGGTTCGTGTAGCTAGATTAGTTAAAAATGGAATCAATCAATTCCAAAAAAACGATGTCTCTGCAGTTTTTTGCTGGCATCGTTTTTATTGAAAGGATGACTAAAAATGAGAAATCCTAAACCACAAGAATGGTTAGCAGAAGAACTGAGCCAAAATTATATTGCTGATTATAAAGCATTTAACTTTGTCGATGGCGAAGGTGTTCGAAATAGTCTATATGTTAGCGGCTGTTTATTTGCTTGTGAAGGTTGTTTTAACCAAGCAGTCCAAAATTTTCGATACGGTAAACCATTTACAAAAGAACTAGAAAATAAAATTATCGAAGATTTATCTCATGATTATGTACAGGGACTGACTTTATTAGGCGGAGAACCCTTTTTAAATACAGAAGTTTGCTTAACCGTTGTCGACCGAGTTCATCAAGAATTCGGGCTAAAAAAAGATATCTGGTCGTGGTCTGGTTATACCTTTGAAGAACTCCTGCTAGAATCTGAGGATAAACTTGAACTATTAAATAAAATCGATATTTTAGTAGATGGACGTTTTGAATTATCAAAAAGAAATTTGAACCTTCAATTCAGAGGCAGCAGTAATCAACGGATCATAGACGTAAAAAAATCGTTGGCTACTGGACAAGCTGTTATTTGGGATAAATGTCATGATGCCGAGCAAGCTTATGAACAAATAAAAAAATCAAAATTGATTTAACTTTATATAAATAAAAATTTCAATATAATACTATTTTTTGAAGAGGTTGAGATGTGACTCGTAGAGTTATATCCAAACCTCTTCTTTTATCCAAATTATTGGCTCATCTTTTACATGTATATTACAATAAAAACTGAAATGATCCTCTATGATCTAAATAAAATCAATCGAGAATATGAAAGGATGAACCATCATGACTGCAACACATTCATTACCAACAAAAAAAGCAATTATCACAGGTGCCGCTTCTGGAATTGGGTATGCGACAGCAAAACTATTTATTGAAAAAGGATTTAAAGTAGGTCTAATCGATGCTGATTCACAAGGCTTAGAGGATATTTCTAAAGACTTTAAACAAACTGGCGCTGAATGTTATTATCGCAGTGTAGACGTGTCTGATGAAGTTCTTTTAAAAAAAGCCATTGATGAATTAACCAGCCGTTTACAGGGGTTAGATGTTTTGTTCAGCAATGCTGGAATAAATGGAACTTGGGCGCCAATTGAAACATTATCCACAGCAGAGTGGGATCAGACTATCAATACAAATCTGCGTAGCACATTCTTATGTACTAAATTTGCCATTCCTTATATGAAGGAAAGCGGAGGTTCAATCATTATTACTAGTTCAATCAACGGAACTAGAATTTTCAATAATTTTGGTGCATCAGCATACAGTGCTTCAAAAGCTGGACAAGTGGCTTTCACAAAAATGGCTGCTTTAGAGCTTGCTCGCTATAACATTCGTGTCAACGCAATCTGTCCTGGGGCTATCGATACTGCAATCAATGAAAAAACCACCTATTCTGATGAATTAAAAGAAATTGAAATCAAAGTAGAATTTCCAGAAGGTGATCGTCCATTGAAAAATGAAACAGGAACCAGTGAGCAAGTTGCTCAATCAGTTTTATTTTTAGCAACTGATGCATCAGCTAATATCTCTGGAACAGAACTTTATGTCGACGGAGCAGAATCTTTGCTTTAAAGCATACAAAAAAACAGGACGAAACTACTATTTTTAGTATTGTCCTGCTTTTTTATTTTATGAAGAAGCTGTTTTAAAAAATGCAAGAATCTCCGAACGAATTTTACTATGATCGACCATTGGCTTTGGATATTCTTTTCCAATCAAAACATCGATCGACTGTTGAAGATCTGCCGGCATCTTACTAGGCTCGTGAATATATTTATTGGGTACATCTTTTAATTCTGGAATAAATAGACGAATAAAATCACCCTGTGAATCAAATTTTTCAGCTTGTGACGTAGGATTGAATATTCGAAAATAAGGAACTGCATCTGTTCCAGTAGAAGCTGCCCATTGCCAGCCGCCAATATTACTTGCAGCATCATAATCGATCAATTTTTGTTGAAAGTATTTTTCTCCGAGCTGCCAATCAATCATTAGATCTTTCGTCAAAAATGAAGCTACGATCATTCGCAAACGGTTATGCATCCAACCAGTCTGATTGAGTTGTCTCATGCCAGCATCTACGATTGGAAAACCTGTCTGACCATTTTTCCAGCGCTCAAATGCTTCTTGATTATAACTCCAGTGCAGTTGTCTGTATTGCTCTTTGATTTCTTGTGTTTTCTGATTGGGATTCTCATAATAAATCATATTATAAAAATCTCGCCAGCAAAGTTCTGAAATGAATGTTTGCCGACCATCAGAATCCGGCTCAGCATTAAGGGCATACCAGACTTTGCGAATCGATAATTCCCCTGTCCTTAAAAATCTTGAAAGTTTACTTGTTTGATCTGAAAAAGGAAAATCTCGTACTTTTTGATAGTCATGTAAGTGATCTCTGATAAATTCTTTTAGATATTTCTCAGCTACCACTTCTCCACATTCATAATCGAATGGTAACTTTATTTTTTCAATGATCTGGTTAAACTGTTTTTCACCCTCAATAAATAATGGGTGAGTGAGTTTTGCAAACGATTGGCCACTCGTTTGTGTTCTTTCATAAGGTCGTTTGGGCATTGTTAGCCATTTTCTAAAATAAGGCGTAAATACTTTATAGCTTTCACCCGTTGGTTTTTTTATTTCTTTTACACCATGTAAATGACTATCTTGATAAGAATGTACCTGAATGTGATTGCGCTCAAAAAAAACAGTCATTTTTTGATCTCGTTCTCTACCAAAGCCACGTTCATCCACATTAAAATAGACTTTATTCCAATCTTGATACACTTTTTTTAATTCAGTAAAATTTTCTTCTAAGCTTCCATAAACAAAATGGATTGGAACGTTATTTGCTTCAGCATGCGTGTAAAAAGCATATAGACTGCTGAAAAAAGCATCGTGATTATAGCTATCTTCTATAAATTGCAAAGGATTTAATTGAAAAAGGCAGATCAGCTCATCGGCATCTTTGCTATTCTCTATCATCTTATTAAATGCTGTATTATCATCTAAACGGAGGTCTTTACGAAACCACATAATTATTTTGCTCATTGACTCTTCCCTTTCATATTCATGAATATGTAGATAATAGCATAGATACTAATTTATCACTAAAATTTAAAATTGCTGAATTTAATCCTCTACTTCTTCAACTCTTCGCTTGCTTCCTTCTTTGTTTTTTCCCATAACGGCAAAACCATATTCTCATAAGCCATTGGATCAAGATTCGTCAACGTGATCCCTAATAATCGAATCCCTTGTTCAAGTCCTAGGATTTCCTCCCAAATCAAGTTGGCTTGATAATATAATTCTTCTTTTTTAGAAATATATTCTGGAAGTGTCTGACGTTTTGTTACTGTTGTGTAATCTGCATAACGAACTTTTAAGACAACAGTTTTTCCATGCTTTTGGACCCTACCTAACGACTCTTCTACACGTTCTGCTAATTGTCTTAATTGAGCAGTTACTTGAGCTTCAGTTGTTAGCGGGGTACCATATGTATGTTCTTTACCTACTGATTTACGGTCTCTTGTGATATTTACTGGAGAATCGTGAATTCCACGAACCTTTCGATAAAGGGAATAACCCATTTTACCAAAATTACGGATTAGTTCCATCTCATCTTTTTTATATAGATCCTCGCCAGTAAAAATGCCTAAGTCATGCATTTTTGGGACGGTCTTTTTACCAACACCGTGAAATTTTTCAATCGGTAAAGCTTTTAAAAACGCTTCTGCTTCATCTGGTAAAACAACTGTCAGTCCTTTCGGTTTTTGAAAATCAGAGGCTAATTTGGCTATAAATTTGTTATAACTAACGCCAGCCGAACAAGTTAGATGCAATTCATTCCATATGTCATACTGTATCAGCTTAGCGATCTTGATTGCTGATTTGCTGTTGATTTTATTTGTTGTTACATCCAAGTATGCTTCATCGATTGAAACTGGTTCGATAATATCTGTATACCGATGAAAAATTTCTCTGATTTGCTGAGAAATTTCAGAATATTTTTCATAATTACCTGGCTTGAAAATGGCATCTGGGCATAATTCATAGGCCTTTTGAGCACTCATTGCAGAATGAATTCCAAATTTACGCGCTTCGTAATTTGCAGTAGTCACGACACCTTTACCACCTGTATCGCTAGGGTGACGCGCAATCACTAAGGGATGCCCGACTAGTTCAGGATGGTCACGCTCTTCCACAGAAGCAAAAAACGCATCCATATCGATATGAATGATCTTGCGTGAAGTATCCTTCTTCAAAGGAAAACGTAGCTCACTAATCATCCTTAACATCCTCCTTTAAATTGATGCAACGCACCATTCATTCAATTCTCAATCATTACTGGAACCACATATAACAACCAGTGATTCCCTTCGAGTTTCCATCATCTTTTATAAACATTATATACGAACGTTTGTTCATTTACAACTTATTTTACCTAAAGAAAAAGAAGCAGAACCATTTTTAGTTCCACTTCCTCTTCAATTAGAGCATCAAATCGCACCTATGCCACGTTCACCAGTTCTGATCCGAATTGCCTCTTCTACAGGATAAACAAATATCTTACCGTCTCCTACTTCTCCTGTCTGACATACAGCTAAAATCAGAGAAATAAGCTCCTCTACTTCTTCGTCCAAAATAACAAAGCTAACTTTGACTTTAGGCAATAATGTTGTGATGATTTCTTGCCCACGAACATATTCTTTTAACCCTTTTTGATTACCAAAACCTAATACTTGACTCACGGTCATCCCTAACGCTTCAAAATTATCGTCCATTTTTAACTTCAGCTCTTCTAATTTTTCTTGCTGAATAATCGCTTCTACTTTTTTCATCTATTTTCCTCCTAAGAATCTAGTCCCATAAATGTCGGATAGGCTGTTTCATCATGTTCGATTCGATCCATTCCTAGCGCCTCTTCTTTCGCTGAAACTCTGATTGGCATGAATAGTTGAATTCCTTTGATGATCAGAAAACTAGCTGCTCCAGCAAATACGATCGTAAAAGCAATACTAGCAATTTGTGCCACAAACAATTCGGTTCCACCATATAACAATCCTGTTTTTCCTCCAACTGTAGGATCTGCAAAAATACCAGTCATAACCCCACCAAAAATACCACCAACCCCATGACAACCAAATGCATCCAAAGCATCATCATATCCAAATTTATGTTTAACAAAGGAAATAAAATAATAACAAAACGGACTGACTAATATTCCAAGAACAAATGAGCTCCAAAGAGAAACAAAACCAGCTCCTGGCGTGATCGCAACTAATCCTACAACTGCACCTGTACAGGCACCAACCACTGTAGGTTTGCCAATCGCTAATTTTTCAATGAACATCCACGAAAGCATCCCGCTTGCAGCCGCCGTATTCGTCGTAAGCATTGCGTGGATCGCCAACCCGTCGGCTGCCAACGCAGATCCAGCATTAAATCCAAACCAGCCAAACCAAAGTAGACCAGCACCTAAAACGACAAACGGAATGTTATGTGGACGATACTCGGTTTGTCGATATTCGCGACGTTGCCCTAAAATAATCGCTAATACAAGACCTGAAATCCCAGAACTAATATGAACCACATTTCCCCCAGCAAAATCGATTGACCCAATTTTATCTAAAAACCCTCCGCCCCAAACCATATGAGCCATCGGATAATAAACGACGATCGACCAGACAGCGATGAATATAAAAATCGCTGAAAACCGCATCCGTCCAACAACGGCGCCTGTAATAATCGCAGTCGTAATCAATGCAAACATCATTTGAAAACCAGCAAACAATCCTTCTGGAATCTTATCACCTTTTGTCATTGATACCTGATTAAAAAAGAGCTTATCAAAGTTACCAACAAATTCATTTTTTCCACTAAAAGACATCGAATAACCTAACATAACCCAAAGAACAGACGCTAGTCCCATCACGCAAATCACCATCATCATTGTGTTGAGAATATTTTTTCTTCGTTCCAATCCACCGTAAAAAAATGCCAATGCTGGTGTCATCAAAAAGACCATTGCCGAGCAAATCATAATAAATGCAATATTTCCCGTTTCCATAACAAACCCCTCCAATTCAAAATTAAGCCAACCTTCATTTTAGCTTTGTCGGTTATTTTAGCATCGTTTTTTGAATTATCCTAGCAAAAATCCCTTGAACCAACAAAATAATTTCATTTTTCTGACAATTCACGTTATAAAAAATAACATCTATACCAATATAACGGTTTCATTCTATTCTATGGGTTCAATCGAGTAAACCGATTACCACAAAAAAATAAACTGATTTTTAAAATCAGCTTATTTTTAAACTATTCAGTTCAATCTACATGAAACTCTTTATAAACCTCTTGTTTTTTCAATCCGCGAAGCTTGGCAACTTCTTTGATTGCTTCTTTAGAAGAACTTCCGGTATTCATCAATACTTCGATATGCTCCTTGATCGAAAGTTCTAGATCGGCATTTTCAGTTACTTGTGATCCGTCAGCTCCCTCAACTAAAAGACAACATTCTCCCTTTAACGTATGCTCCGCCAAGTAATCTCTTAATTCAGCCAAAGTCCCGCGAAGATATTCTTCATGAAGTTTTGTCAATTCACGACAAATCACAGCTTTTCGCTCTTCACCAAAAACTTCTGAAAAATGTTTTACAGTAGTAGCAATTCGATGGGGTGATTCATAAAAAATTTGGGTTGGAATTGCTGTTTTCAACTTTTCTAAAACCTCAATTTGCTCTTTTTTCTTTCGAGGTAAGAAGCCATAAAATGTAAATGGCTGCGGCGTTAATCCTGAAGCTATCAGTGCCGTGATTCCAGCAGTCGGACCAGGTAACGCAACCACTTTAATGCCTGATTCAATACACGCTTCCACTAACTCATGACCTGGATCACTAATTGATGGCATCCCCGCATCGCTAACTTGAGCAATCATTTCACCAGCTTCTAAACGTTCTATAAACTGTGGAATCCGCTCCTTATAATTATGTTCATGAAAACTAATTTGAGGCGTTGCTATCTCAAAATGATTCAATAATTTTTGTGTATTACGGGTGTCTTCACTGGCAATAATCGTTGCTTCTTTCAAAATATTGATACAACGAAAACTCATATCTTCCAAGTTCCCGATTGGTGTAGGCACCAAATATAGTTGGCCTGTGCTAGATGAATCAAAACTTTTTTGTTTTTGCATAGCGACTCCTTCTCAACACTCTGATTGATAATTGTAAAAAGGCTGAGACAGATTTTGTCACAGCCTCTAAATTTGATTTGTTTAACATTTATTTGTATCGTTCACCATAAATAACATCTAAACAAAAAGCACATTCTTCATCATTTTCACGACGTGAACCATATAAAATATTGCAGACATGAAATCCTTCTTCATAAAGTTTTTCCAAATTCATTCGAGATTTAGATAGCTCTTGTTTCGCTGGGTCATTTGGATCACTAGCTAATTTAGTTAGTTCCTGTAAATGTTCCCGCAAACGTTGATTTTCGATTTCAAGTGTTGTATTTTTTTCAACTAACTCATGAAGTGCTTCTTTAATCTCTGATAATTGTCCCAAAGTTCCCTGTAAATCTGTTTCTAAAGAACTCAGACCATCATATAAAGAGCGTTTATCCATTGTGATCACCCTTTTCGGCTTGAGCTTTTTGCGTTGCTTCTTTGATTTCTTCATAATCATATTCCACAGCTATTTCACGTCCAACTAAACGGACTTTGATGATGCGACTCAATAAATTCAAACCGACTACTCGACCTTTTCCATCTGGTGTGATCACATCTTTGCCGTAATCAGGCAATTCTTTTTTCGCTGCTTCGTATTCATCATTTTCGTATTTCAAACAACACATCAAGCGCCCGCACAATCCTGAAATTTTTACTGGATTTAATGACAAGCCTTGATCTTTCGCCATTTTAATTGAAACTGGCATAAAGTCACCTAAAAATGTTGAACAGCACAATTGTCTACCACACGGTCCGATTCCACCTAAAAGCTTCGCTTCATCTCTAACACCGATTTGTCGTAATTCAATCCGCGTACGGAAAATCGCCGCCAAGTCTTTGACTAATTCACGAAAGTCAATACGGCCATCTGCTGTAAAATAAAAGATCATCTTACTACGATCAAATGTATATTCTACACGAATCAATTTCATTTCTAATTCATGCGCTCGAATTTTTTCTTTAGCTACACTTAGTGCCGCTCTTGCATCATCTACGTTCTTTTGTTCTTTTTCCAAATCAGTATCTGACGCTTTATTTAAAATGGGTTTTAAGTCCTCAGGTAAATCTTCTGGATCAATAGACTTTTTCGGTATCGCAACTGTGGCAAGCTGTTTAGACTGCTGTGATTCCACAAGGACTTTATCATTGTAAAAATACTCTGATTTTCCAGGAGCAAAATAATAGATATGACCTGCTTCACGGAAGCGAACTCCTACTACTTCTACCATTTTCATCCTCCTATTTATGTTTTAGGGTGAATCATTCGTATTACTAATTGCTCACAAACACTTTGAAAGCTAACATTGGCTTCCCACTTTTGTCTCGCTTTTAAAATCAGTTCAACTCGTTGTGCTTGTTGCTCTATCACACGTTTAAGTTGTTCTTTCGCTATACTTTCAGTGAGCTGTTTGCGGTAATAAGCAAGTAATAAATCAAAACTCAACGCTTGCTGATCTTTTTCTTTAAAGACCTTGATCATCTTTTTTTGAACATAAACAAAAGCTTGTAAATCATCTTTTATCATGTAATCAAACCACTGTTGAGTTATTTCCCTAGCTTCATTAAACCATTCATCTTGAGAGATTTCAACTGCTTTGTCAAAACTATTTGTCAACTCTGCTAAAAGACCAGCAGTATTTTTATTGATTCCTGATTCTACCAAAGCATGGACTAATTTTTCCTTAACTAAAGGTTGAAAATGAAGCACCTGACACCGTGATTGGATCGTTGGTAAAATTTTTGCAAGCGAAGTCGTCTCTAAAATCGCTAACACTTTGCCTTCTGGCTCTTCTAAAAACTTCAATAGACTGTTAGCAGCACCAATACTCATCTTATCAGCTTGCTCAATCAAAAAGACCTTTTGTGCTGTCTCCACTCCACTTTTGCTAAACTCTGCTTTCAATGAACGGATTTGATCGACTTTGATCGTTTGACCATCTGGTGCGACACGTAAGACATCTGGGTGTTCATTTTCATTGATCCGCAGACAATTATTACAATGATTGCAAGGATTGTTATCGGTCAGATTCGTACAGAAAACGTGCTTAGCCATCCATAAACCAAATTCTTTTTTACCAGTTCCTGTATCGCCTTCAAAAAGATAAGCATGGGCAAGACGACCATGCTCAAAACTTTTTTGAAGTTGCTGGTAAAGTAGCGGTTGCTGTTCATTTAAAACTTGTGCTTCATTCATCTTAATACTGATGGAATCCTTCTACAGGAAGAACAAACACTGTTGCGCCGCCTACCTCAACCTCGACAGGATAAGGAACTTGTCCATCCATCGTAATATCTAGTGTTACAGGAGTTGACACATATTGTTTACGAGATTGGCATGTTTTTTTGATCAATTCCAATGCTTCATCTACACGGTCATCGTCAATACCAACGATAAACGTACTGTTTCCAGCTTTTAAAAAGCCGCCTGTTGATGAAAGTTTTGTCGCACGAATATTAGCATCAATAAGTTCATTGGCTAAACGGTTACTATCTTTATCTTGGACAATCGCTAAAATAATTTTCATATTCGGTCACCTTCCTAGTTTCTAAAATATTCTGGATAACGTTTTACGATCGCTTGAAAGGTTGCTTCCACAACATCTTCCAAACTCATTCTGGCATCAATCTTGGTAATTCTTTCTGGGTTTTCTTCCACGAGTTTCAAATATTCGTGTCGAACTCTTTGATGAAATTCAAGTCCTTCTGAATCTAATCGGTCGATTTGTTGTTGACGATGGTTTTTGATACGATTCAGTCCTGTATCTGAATCTACATCCAAATAGATAGTAAAATCTGGAACAGTGCCTTCGATCGCAAATTCATTGATCGTCGCAATCGCTTCAACACCAATACGTCGGCCAGCGCCTTGATAAGCTAAAGAACTGTCTACAAAACGATCACACAAAACGATCTTTCCTTCTTCTAATGCAGGTAATACTTTCTCCATCAAATGCTGGCGTCTAGCTGCTGCGTAAAGCAAAGCTTCTGTCCGCTCATCCATTTCCTGATTCTTTGGATCTAAAATGATTTGACGAATTTTCTCAGCAATGGGAATACCGCCAGGTTCTCTTGTTTTGATAATACTTCTTTCTGCCGCCAGATCCAGCCTTGGATATAACTCATTCAATACACTTGTCTTTCCTGCGCCGTCTGGTCCTTCGATTGTTATAAAAATACCTTGCACTTTACTAATCCCCTTACTTACTTTGATTCCTTTTATCTATTATACTTTATCTGTCACAATCAGTCTAATTGAATTCCTTATTATTAACAAATTCCTGATGAATAAATAAAACTGGGATGAAAAGCCTAACAGACTTTACCCCAGTTTCAATGTTTTGATTATTTTTAGACTATTTAAACTTTTTTACTTCTGCTGAAAAGAATGATCGATCCCGCTCCTAAACAAAGACTACCAAATACAACTAAATAGTTTCTAGCATTTTCTCCTGCTTTTGGTAACTCTTTGTCTTTTGATTGCGTTGAACTATTTTTTTCTACATGACTTTCACTGTTGCTTACTTTCGATAACTCTGGTGTCATTTCTTTTCGATTTTCTACAACCACTTCCAAGGTCTCAACCTGTTCTGAATTAATTTCGAAGGGAATTGGTTTTTCATCTAGGATATAATCTTCTAACGCTTTCGTCTCAACAAACTGATAGTTTCCTGGTGCTAAGCCTTGAATGAGTAGTTCACCATTTTTATCTGTGATCAGCCCACTTTTCAGTGCCTTTCCGTCTTTATCTTGAAGTTCAAATACAACATCTGCCAAGGGTGATTTCGTTGCTTGATCGATCTTGATCAATCGAACTGAACCGAATGTTGGTTCAGCTTTATTAGTCACTTGTTTAAATGCAATTTTGTTTTGAAAATCGCTTGGGGAAATTTTTATTGGTGTTGCATCTAGTATAAACCCCGTAGGCGCTTTTGTTTCTATCAGTGTATAATCTTCCTGCAGCAAATTATTTATTTCACCTAAGCCCTGCTCGTTTGTGATGATTTGGCCGATACGTTCGTTCGTAGAATCCCTGAAAACATCAAATTGTGCGTCTGCCAAAACGCTGCCTTCTTCTGATACTTTCATTAATTGAATAGAAAATACTTCTCCTGTTCCCGAACCATTTCCATCAGAGTATTGTGTATTGACTTCCTTAGAGTCGATCGTCGTTTCATTACTTTCCAAGGTAGCAATATTGGAAAATTCTTCTTGATCTGTTGGTTGATGATCGATCGTTGTATCATAAGAGATAAGATAACCGATTCCTTTAGGCATGTTACCAAAATCCACTGTAAAACCATTTGGAAGATAATTGACTGTTACTTGACTAGTAATATCGGTTTTATTGATTGGATTATCAAATATTCCTTTGTCCCCATCTGGAAATTCTGCTGAAATCACTTTGATTGAGCCTGGAACTAATGTATAGTTATCTGTTTGAAACGTATCCGTAACTACAGCGTTAGGAAATTCTTGTCCGCTCGCATTCACTCGAACCTCCCAATAAAGCGTGCGGGAATCCGATGAAAACCAAGACCATTTATTGATGACTTCGTTAGGATCATCTGTTGCTTTTTCAACTTCGACTTCTGTGGAAACTTCGGTTGTTTTGTTGATGGGAAATACAAGCTTGATCGTGCCATATTCATCAATTATTTGTGTATCAAATCGACTTAAAAATTGCAGTGTACCTTTTACATTTGAATGAGTTTCTACAAAATCAGTATACGTCAGTAAAACTGTTTTTGTTTCCTTATCTGCAACCGCAGTAGCCACAACTGCACCATTTTCATCCAACACATCAAAGGTTAAACTATTCACTAAATCTAACTCCTCAGGCAACTCAATCAATGTTGTGTCCCCTTTTTGGGCGCTTCCATTTGGAATACTCCAATACATATGGACTTGGATAATGTCCCAAGATTTAAATGAGGTCTGATCTTCCCCTTTTTCATTGGTGATTTTTACACTTTGGATTGTATCATTAAGTTCTTTTGCTTCAGTTGTCATTTTAAATAGCTTCATTGAGCCAAACACGATCCCGATGAAAGCAAAACTTAAAACTAGTAATTTAATGAACTTATAAAATTTCCCCTGCATTTTCCCCACTCCTGCTATAAATTGATTTTTAGATGAACTTCTTCAAAAAGAATTCTACCTATTTTACTTGATTAATTATATAATATTTTTCCCAAATTAATGTCTTTATTTTTTCAAAAAACATTATTTTCAAAACACTTTATTTAATTAAATGCAAATAGATATTATTTACAGCCCTACAAGAGGTATAATTATTTTAGAAAGACAAATAAAAAAACTAGGAGTGAGTTATTTGGACAAATTATTTGCATCAGTTGATGAGTATTTCATTGAAAAATTAGTGGAAAAAGACCCCATTTTTGATCAAATTCTTGCTAATAACCAAAAATACCAATTACCTCCACATGATGTGTCACCTTCTCAAGGAAAATTTCTATACCTTCTTTCAAAAATCAAGGGAGCTAAACGCATTTTAGAAATCGGTACACTTGGTGGCTATAGTACACTTTGGTTTGCTAAAGCAGTAGATGATGACGGACAAGTTGTCTCTCTTGAATATGATAAAAAACATGCCGAAGTCGCTAAAGAAAATTTGAACATTGCGGGAGTTTCAGATAAAACGACTATTTTAGTAGGTGCCGCTTCCGATAGTTTAGAAAAAATGGTACAAGCCCAAACGGCACCTTTTGATTTGATATTTATCGATGCTGACAAAGAAAATAACTCCGTTTACTTAAATTACGCATTGCAACTTTCGACACCTGGAACGATCATTATTGGGGACAATGTTGTTCGTGACGGTGACGTTCTTGATTCAGCTAGCTCTGATGGCAGAGTTTTGGGTGTACGTTCATTTGTTAATGATCTAGCCATTTCTCAAACTTTAACTTCAACTGCGATTGAAACGGTTGGCATTAAAGGCTATGACGGTTTTACGATCAGTATTGTTGAATAAAAAACGGTAGAAACAGCCTCTCAGAAATAGTTTGAAATCCATAAAAATTTGAAAAACACCGAGACCGTGTAGCGAGCATTCAATTTCTGCTCGCTTCGTCCTCAGTGTTTCTGTCAATTTTTGTGGATTCCTTCTTATTTACTGTTACACATTCAGTACACTCATTTGCGAACAGTGTGGAACTATTTAGCTTCTACTAAAGTAAAATTAGTTGATCGTGCAGCTATGTCATCACTAGCGATGCTCTTACCATACACCCAGCCTTTACCTGAATTTACATAGAATTCAAAGAATCTTGGTGAAAGATGCCCACCAATGCCTACTGAATTATCCTTAGAGTTACCATATACTTCTTCTGTACAGACTTTATAATCTGATAACCAGACTCCTTTACTACTAACTCCATCAAATTTATGATGCCAGTAATTATATCCCCCCCAAGATGACTGAGTTGATTTAATCGCTACTTTGTCTCCTAAATTGATCACACCATCTCTGTTCTCACTGTTTTCAAAAACAATTGGCGTACCTAAAGAGTCTTTATCATGAGCAAATATAACGTAATCCCAACTTGCATAAGGCTCATAAGTGACTCCTCCTTTACCTGTGGTACGATCAAGTAAATAATACGGAGTGTTGTATTTTACTCGTTCTCCAGTATTCGTCACAGCATGTGTATCAGCTGCAAGAGAATTACTCGGGAATAACCCAATTCCCATAGCACATAGAATAGTTCCCATCAATAATTTTTTCACTGTAAATCACTCTCCTAAAATTTTTTTATCTAATAGTTTTTTTCAAAACTACTAAATCATAAGCAGTTAGTACTTAAAAAAATTTTAACTAGGAATTTATTTTACTTGCAAAGCTATATTCTAAACACTTAATAAATTAATACTTTCACAAAGTTAATTTTCTTGTTATCCACACTGTACCTTAAGATAATCAATAAGGCTATTTGCTTTTTGTTATATCAAAATAACTAAAATATAATGACAAATAGTAGATTTTTTATAAAGTGACTTTTAAACGAAAAAACTGAGGCTAGGATATAAACTCTACGAGTCAAATCCCAACCTCAGTCAAAAAAATTTTTATTCTAATACTTTATAGCTCTCGACGGCCTTCTACGGCTTTTAACAAAGTCACTTCATCTGCATACTCTATATCACTGCCGACAGACAAGCCGTGGGCTAATCGGGTCACTGTAATCCCAGCTGGTTTGATCAAACGAGAAAGGTACATCGCAGTCGCTTCGCCTTCTGTCGTCGCATTAGTAGCAATAATGACTTCTTTGACTTCATCATCATGCAGGCGTTGAATCAATGACGCAATGTTGATATCTTCAGGTCCAGTTCCTTCCATCGGTGATAAGACACCATGAAGCACATGATACAAGCCATGATATTCACGCATTTTTTCCATGGCCATAACATCTTTCGGTTCTTCTACAACTAAAATAATGCTGCGGTCTCTCGTTGTATCTTGGCAGATTTCACAAGGATCTTCTTCTGTAATATTCCCACAGATACTACAAAAATGTAGATCACGTTTCACACTGATCAATGCTTTAGCAAAAGCATTGACATCTTCTTCTTTCATATCAAGTGTATAAAAAGCCAAACGTACGGCCGTTTTTTGACCAATACCTGGTAATTTCATGTAACTTTCGACTAATTTTGCGATTGGTTCTGGATAGTGCATTATTTTCAAATCCTTTCAAATCAGCTAATTGTAGCTAATCTCAAACTTCTTCTTTATGGTAAGACTATTGCTCATTATACCATTTTTTATGCGAAAGTTTGTAGGATAATGATTTTTTGTTAGCATTATTAGCGAGGCTAATTCTTATTCTGAATCCAGTGCATCATTTACATCTTTGTTCCATTTCTTTTTATTCCACGTTGTGACACCTTTAAGTAATTTACTAGTATTTTGAGGTTCTGGGTAATAGTATTCTGCTGTAATATTTCGACGATGCTGATCGATCGGTATATCTAGTACGATCGATTTCTCAGCGGTTGATAGTTCCTGTAAGCCCGATGCTTTATCAAAAGTTTTATAGTCATCTCCATCGATTTTAACAACAATTTTCGTCACATTTCTATAGTAAGCTGTTAAACGTTTATTGATCACGGATAACCTCACATACGCTTTGCCATCTTCTATGACTGATTCAGGTTCATCTGTTGCTATTTTTTTAGGCATCGGACTTGTCATCGTGGCCTCGGCTGTCAATGTTTTTTGATTGTCCAGGATAAAATCGCCTGGAATAAATGGCTCTTCTTTTGGTGATTTCCCTTCTGCTTTTACAATTAAACTAAATTCTGGTGAACCTTCTGGAATGTCCGTCACTTTAGCAGAAAAGTTGAAGGTTATTACATCATCCTTTGTTAAATTATCTACATTTGCTGACAAGATTCTTGATGTCTGATCATAATTTCCAGCAATTTTTTTCCCGTTCTTCTCAAAAAAGAAAGCCAAACTACTTGATACATCATCATCCAAGTCAGTAGGAATTTCCGCTTTGAAAACAACATTTCTTATAATTTTTTTAGATGCGGAGGGATTATTGTTCGCACTTCTTATTTCTCCAGAATAAGTCAATAAGCTTCCAACTCTAGTGATATCCACCTCTTTATTGGTTGCAGGGTCTTTTTCTTTAGTACTTGATTCGACCTTCAAGTTTTCCAAAATCACCCCTTCCGGCATTATATCTTCTACAGAAATCATTTTAGCAGGCTTAAAGCGGTCATCTTTTTGGCCTGTTTTTATTGCGTCATGATAGCCTTTAAAATTTCCATAATTAATACTTGAAGGCATAACATTACCATTAATTCCGTTAGGCTCTTTATTATACGTACTTAATTGAGCTTTATCCTTTACATTGTCAAGTTCACTACGATCTTTAGCAAAAATTTCGATTTTTTCATTAGGTGCTAGATATCTTGGTAAATTAATTGTCCAATTCGCTTTAGAATCCGTGGTACTTTTCCCCTTGCTTGTTACTTCTGTCAATGTACCCTCTAGAAATTGGTTGTTTACTTTAGCAAAGATATAAACTTTATCCATCAATTGATTATCGTGTTGTTTGTCATATAAGTTGATCGTACCTTTGATTTGTTTGGTTGCGTTAGTGATTGTGTTTGCTTTTCCAGAAATTGTATCTTTTGTTATCGTCAACTCCATTGGTGGTGTAACATCTAGAGTCGTTACTGGCTTGACAAGAATACTTTGTTCTTCTAAATCATTTCGATCTCTTCTTCGAGTCGCACTGATTACTTCTATTTTATCACCAGTTTTAAGAAAATCATCTAGTTCAAGAACAAACATTCCGCCTCGTGGCTCCGTTTCGTCCCATTGCTTGACTCCGGGAAGATTTTTTGGCCCCTTATATCCTTTTGTTGGGACTTCTTTTTCCATAAATATTTTCTTATTTCTCGTAATTTTGACTTTTACCCAAGCTTCATTTTCCCAAGCATCTCGAATTTCATCTCCGTAACCGATTTTCACACTAACATGTCCATAGATTTTTTTATCTGCATTCGTTGGGATTCTCAATTCATCTACTATTGGACTAGAGCCATTTCCACTCATACGAGAATAATTATTCGCCCCTTTATATGTAGTTCGATTAAACTCATTAGGATAATCTGTATTTATGATACTCTCAAAATGTTTTCCTTTAACAGTATAAGAAATCGGTGCCCAATAAGCGTCCGGATCTTGGTCTAAATTAAGCCCGTTTTTGATCTCCCAAACAGAAAGATATGATTTTTTTGCTTTAAACACACCGTTGTTAGAACCGTTTGAGAATACTTGTCCCCCATTTTGGCGATTGTTTCTGATATCATAAAAACGTGGTTGATCTAATTCAAAATCGGCTTGCCCTGCTGATTGAATTACGCCACTATTTTGAGAATTTGTTTGTCCTTCTGCTCTAAATACAGTATCTTTTCCTACTAAAAATCTAAGACTACCATTTTGTGTCCATAATGCAGGTCCCAACGCCGCATTAATATAAACTTCACTTTCCTTACCTTCAAGAGAAAAGATTGATGTTTTGCCAGAGCCGTCTATTGGAAATTGAATACCTTGCTTTCCACCAGTATCTGAACCATTGACTGGTTTTCCATTAGTAGATTTATCTGCTTGATTATTTATTTGAAGATCTCCACCGCTTTTTACAAAAAACTGATTTTTTTGACCGTATAAGCGAACACCTGATGCTGAGCCATTTTTCTTGGTTATTGAAACTTTTCCTTTATTAGTGATAAGAAAATTTTGGCCCCCAACTAATCGAAAACGAAGCACCGCACCAATGTTGTTACTTTCTCCTTCAGAAGTCAAATTTAGTTCAGAGCCTTTTCCATCAACGTAAAAATTACCGTCTGTAACTTGATTGATCATTGCTGGTTGTGCTCGTTGCTTATTATTAGTTTGACCTAAACTATGAATATTAAGCTTTGCGCCACTCGTTACTTTTGTTATTGATTTAGTTGCTTCAGAGCTGTTATTAGATGATCCACATAAAGAGACTGTTGCACCATAATAATCTATTAGCGATCCGTTAGAGGTCGCATTAAGCACTGTGCCTTCATCTCTCGCTTCAAAATGAACTTTATTTACATAATTTTGGCTGTTTGCATAAATAGCTTGTGCTTCTCTACTGTGCAGTTTAAGAGTTGATCCTTTTTCAATCACAAAAACTGTGTTGATTCTATTTCCTGGATGCATTCTAATAACTGATGACTTACCTTCGATATTTATCTTAGCCTGTTCAGTGATCAAAATTTCCTTGGCATTTACAATATCTTGCCCTGTAGTACCTGAACTCCATTGTATTTGACCTTTCATAACTAAATAAGATTTTGATGCATCGATAAAGGTTCCCGCACTACTTGAGTAACTATTTTGAACATTCTCTGTTAAAATTGTCCAGCCATCTTGTGTGCTGCGTATCAGTCCACTGGTATTGTTACTATTAACTTTCATATTCTTTACAACAAAATATCGTTTAGCGGATCCTAAATGAAATGTGCGAGTATTTCCTGTACCAGTAGTATAAGTATAATTCTTTCCATCAATCAATAATGAACGATTAATTTCTGGCAATGCAGTAGTTCCAGAAATATTGGCACCAAATTCAATATGATCGGTCGATGTATCTTTAAGTGCCGCAATCAATTGCTGGTATGTCGTAACGACTTTTTTAGTGGAAGAGGGAGCAAAGTCTTGAATTTGTATGACTGAAGGCGAACTAAACATCTCATAACTATTGGTTGAAGCATATGAGCCTGCTGTTGCATACATATTTGGCTTAGCCGTCAATGAAGCTGTTTCCTTTTTTTCTTTAGGTGTTGTGTAATTTATATCCACTGATTTGATTTTGCGTTTTTGTCGATAAATTTCAATTTTATCTTTGCTGTCTCGAACAATCGGCAGTGGAATTTTTATGGTTGTTTTTTTGTCTGATTGTTTGATTTTGATCATTACCCCATCACCCTCTGGTACTTCTGTCGTTAAAATTTCCATACCATCTACTTTTACTGCTTCCAATGTTTCTGGGGTAATCAATTGTTTTTCCTTTGATTTTATCGTAATGGTTTCTTCTTTAGGATTATTTACTGCAAGTTCGATAACCATTCCAATTTTTTCTTTCATCTCTGGATGAATGTACTCTTCAACGTTTAAATTGTACTTATTTTTCCCAAAATCATGAAAAAAATAATAGCCTTGATAACTTAAAAAAACCATACACAAAATGAAGAATAGACTTCCTATTCCAAAACCAATTCTTTTAGTCACGCTTTTTTTCTTCATCACTTTCTCCTCCTTCCTTTATTCTTTTGATTCCTCTTTGACATTTAAATAATACATATTAAACAACAAGGTAATATCAAATGTGGTAGCACTTCCCTCTTCTGAGGAACTTTTATAGCTAAAATCAGTTACTTTAATAAAACGCTGATCATTTTCTAACGTATGGATAAAATCAACAAATTCTTTTTTCCCTGATGCACTAAATTCTAAAACGATTTTACTTGAATAGACTTTCTTTGTCTGATCACTTGGAGATGAAAACAGTAACGTATCTTCAGCCGTGATTTGTTTTAATATGATTCTATTTTTTGCTACTTTTTGTTCTAATCCTGTCAGGTATTCTTGAATTTGAATTCCTTTGGAAAATCGAGGTAGTTCGTTAACGATCGTCGAATCAAGTAGGTTTTGCTTGCCTTCCAACGATTTTCTAGATTGATGCAACGCGGTTACTTCGCTTTCTGTTTTTACGATTTCTTGTTTGATTTTTCCTATCTCTTCTTGCTTGGGTGCAATACCCGTATACCAACCTAAAACAATCAGAAGAAGAGAAAGAAAAAAGAATACTATAAACATGACAACATGCTTTTTGGTAAAGATGACCGTCTTCATTTATTTTCTCCTCCTCTATCGATTGAAGGTACTTTTTCTTTCAGCATTTGTAGTTGAATGACTGATTCAAATTTATCACCAGAATCTTCTTCAAGTGAGGAAGATAAAAAGGTTGCTTGATTCACCCAATCGATTTGGCTTAGTGCTTCTGTTAAGGCACCAATATTGGATAACTTTGGTCCCTTAATCGTTAAATCAAATTGAATCAACTCTTGCCCATCTTCTGTTTTTAACACTTCTTGAAGAGAAGCTGCAGCGGCTTCATCTCCTGTTGCTTCAAGTAAAGGAATAACAATTTGGTAAGATTCTATGGTTTGTTTATATTTTATGACTACTTCATCTAAACTTTTCGCCATATCAGCAAACAGAACTTGTTTGCCTTTTAGCTCTGTCAAATATTGTTGAACTTCTTCAGACTGTTCTTTTTTTAGGCTTGAAATCTGAGCTGTTAATTGTGCCTGCTCTATTTTTTTTGTTTGTACAGATTGTTCTAATTTTGTTGCTTCTTGCTGTGTCACTAGATACATCGTTGCAAGGCCTGCAGCACCAACTCCAGTTAACACAAGAAAAAGGATAATCAAAAAAAGTGAAGCTTGATTTTTATAAAATTTATCCGGCAATAAATTAATATTCATATGTGCTTACACTCCTTTCATGGCAAGTCCTGCTGCTAATAGGTATTTTGAAGGAATTGCATAGCGTTTTTCTGTATTGACTGCAACCACAGGAATATCGATTCTCGTTTCCATAGATTTAACAACCTGTTTAAAAAGTAAAGGATGCTCTCCTACCAGATAAATTTTGCTGATTTTTTTCCCGACGGCTAATGTATTGCTATAGTAGTAAAGAATATTTTTGGTCACATCTGCTAAATCAGATAACGCGTCATCTTCTTTGTCTTTATGAAATTCTGCCTTGTATTCTCCATTATCGTCTTCTATATATTTCCAATTGGCCACATTGTATTCTTCGTATTGGCTGTATATTGGAATATGATTTTCAAATATGGTAAAGGTTGCAACACCACAATCTACCTCAATCAATAACAAAACCTCTGACCACTTGATATTTCGGCTGATCGCGCGCGTGTATGCTAAAGAATTCAGATCCACTGCACTAGGAATCCCGCTGGCTTGCTGGATACCGTCACCTAAGCTGATCAGTGTTGGTTCAGAGGTTGCGACAAAGTATATTTCGCCATCCACAACCATACGATCGCGCCTCGTTGCTTTTACTTTTTGTTTTGCAGCTTTTTTTTGTACTTTCTTTTTCTGACGTGCTTTTTGTTTTTCAAATACTAGTAAGTCAAATGTTGGTTGCTCAAACGGAACAGAAATAGATTCTCCCAATTCCAAAAATAAATATTTTTTGACTTCTTTATCATTTCGCATCCCATTTTCTGGAATACTTCTAATCAGCAACTCATGATTACACGCTGAAAAAATCACATGTGGATTTTTGATTTTATGTTCTTTAAATAATTGCTTGATTCCTTCCAGCAGCATTTGTTTATTCACCAGTTTTCCATTTTTAAAAATACTGGATTTTAAAACAATTTCTCCTTTTTTGTGGATAACCAACGGATTAGTACTTTTTAAGATTACAAAACGGATCACATTTTTTTTAATATCCAAACCAACGACTGTTTTTAATCCTTTTTTTAAAATGATCGTCTCCTCCATTTCTGCCTCATTTATATAGATTTTTTAACCAAAGAATAGTGAAAACGCATAATTCAACTGCCCCGTCGCATAACAGTATACAAGCCAACTGCCTAGTGCGATGAAGGGACCAAAAGGAATGTGCTTTCTTAATTTTTTCTTGATAATCATCTCACTAATGCTGTAAACTAACGCTAAAACACTCGCTAAAACCAGTGTGATCAATATGTAGATAGGTCCTAAAAATAGGCCTAACACAGCGAATAATTTTATATCGCCGCCAGCCATGCCGCCTTTACTTAAAAGAGCTAGCAGAAAAAGAACACCAAAACCAACAGCAAAACCTAATGGTGCAAACCACCATGGGTTTAATTGCTGAACAGTAAATCGCTCAATGATTGCTAAAATGAAAAATGGCATCAACACCTTATTGGGAATTTTTTGTGCCGTGATATCCGTTACGGTAATAATTAGTAATAATGATAATAGCGTCCATGCAACTAAGGTTTCATTGCTCGTTTTTAATAGAAATGCAGACGATGTAAATAAGATACCGGATAAACATTCAAAACCTATGTAAACAATACCGATTTTCTTATTACAGTTGCGGCATTTTCCTTTTAAAAGAATATAAGAAAATACGGGAATCAATTCCCAGAAAGCTAAAGTGTGATCACAGTTTTCACAGTGAGAACATTTCTTTACGATATCCTCTCCTCGAGGAATTCGTTGACCGATTAATAGAAAAAAAGAACCTAGACACGTTCCTAGGATGAATATGACTATGTAGAAAAATAGGTATTCGTATGTGGAAGGTGTGGATAAAAAGCTATTTTCCATTTATAATTCACTCCTTTAATGAAATTTAAACTAGAAATCAT